>NZ_JBHFNQ010000064.1:0-126370 GCF_041929345.1 Floridaenema aerugineum BLCC-F46 | reverse complement strand
AATTTTACAAACGGATGGAACAGCCGTTTCTGCTAGCGGAGGGGAGGTAAGTCCAAAGGGCGGTCGCAAGTCCGTTCTTTGGCACTCCCCTATGAAGTTAGAAGCCCCAACTATACCGTAGGTTAGTTGGGGTAGTTCACTATATTAAAACTTTCATAGTGAGGGAACATTTTTAAATGCTTGTAGTCTTAAACCAGTTAAACCGAAGCAAGGACAGCAGTAATGAGGTTCATTATTTAGAGTTAATACCTAAAAAACAAATACTTAAGCTTTTAGTTGCGGCTTTAGCTCAACCCGCACAATATGCTTTAGCCTTAGCGGACGACTTAAACCCTGTAGAAGAAACTACACCCGCAAAAGATATGATAACTTTATCTGAATGGCTAGAAAGCAAGGGTTTAGAACTGGAACGATCGGAAAAGCACAAGTTAGCTTTGTTACTATCCAGACTCTACAAAGAAAAAACTGGTAGTACTCCCAGAGTGATCACCCGTCCAGATAGTCGGGGTAAATGGCTCAAGAAAGCTAATGGTTTTACTCAGGAAGAAACACCTATTTTACAAGAAGCTTTAAACGAGGTTATACCAGACTGGAAAAGTCGATCGACTCTTGCTACTCCTAAGAGAAAAAACACCAAAAGTAAGACGACAAAAGCAACAACTACCAGCAAAAAATAGCTTTAAAAGCAGAGTAGTATAATAATGTCACCTTTTTATAAGTGGCACGGGTTAGAACTGTCACACACACAGGTTAACCCTTGTTATTATCAAACAAAAGTTATATATTACGAGTGCTAACTAAAATGCAAATACTATATCCCACTGGTTTACTCTGGGGTTAAAAAGAGCTTTTGGCAAAATAGCGAGTATTGATAAAAAGTTAAAAGAGGCTGATGATATTGACGAGAAAGCATATAAACTGTGCTATAGGTAGCAATACCAGCCGGAAACGCCCCAAATGTATCTTCTGTGACGTAAACACCTGGTACTGACCTATCTAAAATACTGTTTATTAGGGCCATATTTTATTTATGTATGTTTCACTTAGCACTAAGTTGTTAAGTGCTTCTGGTTGAGTGGGTGCGATCGCTCTTTTATCCCAACCCGCTAACCCCGCATCCCTAATCTTGTAAATGGCTAGAGGTGCGATCGCATTCTTTTCTCTTTCAACCAAATGTTCAGGAATTACTATCGAGTGGACGGTGTAAAGTAAAATTTATATACTAAAAAGCATCAGTAAGTAACTAACAACACTAAAATAATTTGAGCAAAACCTTAAAGGATGGATAAAAATAGCCAAAAAGAGGAGTTTAGTTATGGGTATATACATCTGCTTGCATCAGTATGTGGGTATATATTTGATACTGCAACAAGAGCAAAAGATAATAATTTAGGAATTGATGTAGAGATAATAGATTCCGTAAGCACCCTAGATAATGAAGCTGCCAGATTCTTTATTCAAGCCAAATGTACAACACCAGAATACTTTATCGAAGAAGGAGATTTTTATAAATATGACTTAAAAGTAACAAGCTACAAACAACTTATAAGAAAAACTCTAGATCCATTGATTTTAGTTATATTAGTAGTACCAAAAGAAATAGAGGATTGGATAACAATAGACGAAGAGAATGGAGAAACAATAATAAGAAAATGTGCTTATTGGATATCATTAAAAGGTAAGGAACCAACTAATAAAACAGGAACAATCAGAATAAAGATACCTAAAGAAAACTTGTTTACACCAACTGCAATGAGAAATATAATGAAAGCAAGTATCGATTACAGAGAAAAGTTATTTGGTTTAGATGAACAATATGGATAACAGAAGGAGGCTATGAAAACATCTAAAATAGAAACACAATCAATTCAAGATATCTCCCCGAAAAAAGTAGAAATGTACCTTAAGTATAAGGGATGGAAGAAGAAAAAAGAAGTTCAGGGAGTAGCATCAATATGGTTTAATGATTTACAACCTAGAGATGTCAATATACTGCTACCTTTAGATAAAGATTTTGCAGATTTTGAGATCAAGATTATAAGACTAATCGAAGTACTGTCAGCAGTAGAAGAAAGACCGGAAGCAGAGGTTTTAAAGGCTTTACAGAGTACATCAACGGTTGCAAAGAATGAAAACAGAGAAATTATTGACTTGAAAATCCAGTTTTTTGAAACAGATAAACATGAAGCACCTGCGAAAGAAATAGGATCAGTGCTGAAATCAACACAAGATTTCTTTGAGGCTCTGGGAAATCGAATAGTTAAAAATGTTAAGAAAAGATTTAATAAAACAAGTATTAGAGATGAATTAAGTTTATCTTTAATAGATACATTTCAAGGCTCTTTTGGCATAAGAGTTGGAATGTCAAACGTAAGGCAAATGAGATTAATCGACGCTCCCGTATCAGAACAAGCGGCTGAGGAATTTATAGAATTAGTAAAAGCAAGTAGTGGAAATGATCCACAAAAGTTGAGAGAAGAAATTAAAAAGATTCAAGGTGAACCATCAATTAAATTTAAAAATTTAATCAAACATTTAATGAGTTTAGAATCTGACTTAGTTCTAGAATGGGGTTCCGTTAATCCTGAAAAAGGCGCAATAGTAGAATTCCCTTCCCATAAAGTAGTAGAAACTTTTGACATAATAAGTAAACTAGAACTTGAAAATCCCAACTTGCATGAAGTAATGGGTACACTTATACTTGCAGGAGTTGGAGACAGAAAAGATTCGAGGCTTTTCATAATTTATGATGATAAAGATAACAAGGAATATAAAGGTCACATATCACAAGAATTAATTAATAGCTTAGATGAAAACATAGAAATAGACAAAAGATATAAAGCTCTAATAGAAGAAACATTAAAAGTTAATCCTCTAACAGGGGAAGAGATTAAAGTATATTCTTTATTACAATTAGAAGAAATACCAAAAACAAATAAGTAGTAATATTTTAGTATTTAAAAATTTTGTATTTCTTTTTAGATTAAAAACTGTTTACAACTTTGGTCTAGATAACTTCCTGATTAAACTGGATGCCGGGGCATACCCACCCAATTTAACCGTTTTTACTAATAATAATAAAACCCTGTTTTTACCAGGGTTTGACTGTCATATTTTGTTGTTATTAAGTTAGCTAGGTTATAGTCCAAAACCTTGATACTGTAAGAACGCTAAGGCATAGGGAACTTTATAGACATTCACCACAGGTACAACGCCGCAATAGTCAATAATAGAAACTGGGGAACCATACCAGTTAAAAAACTCAGCAGATAACAATAAGTTATGAGCTTCAGCCATTGACATTCTTAGATAGTGGGAGATGTTAAATAAAGAAACAAACTCGTCATCAAAAAGCTTACTTACTTTGAAGTCTACAGGCAAGGAAAGTGCTAGAACGTCACCGCCCGATCGAGTGTAACCATTCTGAAAAACCTCTGTCATTTCCTGAGTTAAATATTATCCTGTACTAGGGGCTGCTACTGATGTATGACCGTTGTTTTCAAAAATAATGGATAAGTGAGGCTGTTTAGAAGCTTCCCAATACTGCTCGGTTAAGAGTAGGGGCGAAGCATTCGGGCGACAATTTATGTACTCAAACCCTAGATCTTTTGTCCGAATGCTTCGCCCTTCCAAAGGCAAAAAATGCTTAACCGAGCAGTATTGAGAAGCTTCCTTATTAACTAAGTAAGTGGTCTGCATTTGGTTGAGTCCTTAATGTCTTGGTTGTTTTCTTTCGATACTTTGGTGATAACACTAGTTAACCTACTTGTGTTTATAGCTGGTTAACTAGTTTGTTCTTTAACAAAACTACATAACAACAGGCTTTACTAGCTGTTTCATGGGCTGAACTTGCGACAAGTAGTAGTATTGCCCGATCGCCTCTAGTTTCTCCAGCATTGAAATATCGAGGTTAGTTGCTGAATACTCGCTTAGGCTGTAGTAACCTTTATCAGTCCAAACCAGATCAACCCTTGCTATATCTACATTTTTAAATGGCTCAGGTCGGATTTGAACCAACGACCCCAGGCTTATGAGTCCCGTATTTTATCACATAAAACGTAGATATGACAAGGGTTTTCAATGATGCCCTCTTCCCAAATCAACTGATTTGGGTAAGAAACAGGGTAAAATGTACCAGTCAAAGCCACCACAAATAAAACCTGTTGATAGCGAAGGGTGTATTAGAATTCAGTTCGTTATTAACGGGGTTAAGTACAGAGCTAACCCTATTTATCGAGGCAACTATAACAATCCAGCACATCTAGCTAAAGCTGAAAGTATAGCAGCACAGATTAAACATGATATAGCTGCTGGGTTATTTGATTATTCGGATACCAAACTATCTAAGTACTGTATTAAGAAAGAAGTACCCTCTATCGTTACTTCAAAAAAAGTTCCTAACCTATTGGAGTTATGGAACCTTTTTGAGGAGCGTCAAAAGGGTAGGGTAGAAGAGACAACTATTAAACAGGATTACTCAAGAGTAAGGAACGCTCTAAGTAAACTCACTACAGATCAGTTAAAACTGGATAACGTTCACCTTTTAGGAGATATCCTTTTAAACTATTACAGTGCCGGAACACTTCAAAAGGTCTTTACTCATTTAAAAGCTTGTGGTAATTGGGCAGTTAAAAGTAAGACTTTAACGGATAACCCATTTATAGGATTAACAGATCAGTTACCGAAACAAAAGAATAAACATAAAAAACCAGAATGTTTCACTGTTGAAGAAATACCAATAATAATAAAAGCCTTCAGAAGTGATACCTATACCCCAAAAGAATCAAGGTTTAAACATAGTCATTATGCAGACTTTATCGAGTTTCTATTTCTTACGGGATGTAGACCTGAAGATGCGATCGCTCTAACTTGGAATGACATTAAACAAGACAAAATAACCTTTAGTAAAGCATACAGTAATGGAGTACTAAAGGGAAGTAAAACAGATGTTATTAGAAACTTTCCGATAAACAGTCAGCTAGAAGAGTTTCTAGAAAGGAGAAAAACTAATCATACTTATTTCTCTAACTCCCTTATATTCCCCAGTCCTACAGGCACTTACATTAACCTGCATAACTTCACTAATAGGTGCTGGAGAAAAGTAGTTAAACAACTAGTAACAGAAGGCAAGGTTAGCCAATATTTACCCCTTTACAATGTCAGACATACCTTCATCACACTGATGTTAAGAAAGGGAGTGGATATGCAAACTATAGCTGTACTTTGTGGCACTTCAATCCAAATGTTGAGGGAATACTACTGGAGTCCTGACAGACAGATGAAGCTACCAGAAATCTAAAACTTAATAAATAGTTACCTATGCTTGCCTAGTAAGGGCTGAGTCCGTTCCCTGATCTTATCAGGTCAGTATATGGGTAACTTTGGTCAGTATTTGGTCAAGTGTCAGGATAAGACAGGCGATAGTCTAAAGTTTTAGACTATATACTTAGTATCCGTACTTTTGATATACGTAGCAAAAACAGAGAAAACTAAAACCACCTTTGTATAATTGGTGGTTTAGTAAAGTTTAATATCTAGCCCCATACAGGGAAAGCGATCAGATCGTGTAACCTGCGATAGGATATTCCAATTCAGCCCTTACAGGGGTATTTCGTTAAGTCATGTAGACGACTTATTTGGAACAGAATCTTTCAATACCTGATAGGTATTCCTTAGCTATTTACTAATCACATAAAGCTACCCAATAAGTCAATTAGTTTTAACATAACTTAATAAAGTAGCCTCGTATCGCATCAGGCGATCACCTACAGCCATTATTACCAAGCAGGCTTAACAATGAGTAGGTTTTATAAATAAGGTATTGAGGCGCTTAGGGTTTTTGTGACAAAATACCCCCATATTTTTGTGACAAAATACCTTACTTGGGGTAACATAAAAAAGAAATAACTGCATACCAGTTATTCTGTTGCACATAAGACTTCTTGGTTTTTTGCACTGAATAACTGTACACCAGTTATCACCTTGAAAAGTGAAACCTGGTAAACAGGCTGAGAATAAGTAGATGTGAGTAAAATAGCAGACCGCTATTAAACTCTTTAGCATCTATAACTAAGTAGCCAACTACATTAGTAGCTTAATAGCTCATGCACGATCGTAAAGCACGATCAAGTGAGTGACAGGAGGACAAAAGAAAAGCAGTCAGCTTAAGCTAACTGCTGGAAAAGACAAATAAGGGCTAAAACTGCTATGGCTTATCAGTCACAGCTTACGATCCTGTAAGCTGCAAGACACAGCGTTACTGTCATCTCGTGACGTAACAAATAGCCATTTCCATCAGGCAGACTAATCTTTTTCAGCGCCAAGTCTTGTTTAACAGTGATGTGTTTTTCTTCTCTAACCATGTGGTTTTTCTCCTTTTTAACGGATAAACAGTAAAGTAAATTAACCCGTAGAGATAAATACCTAGTAACTTATAATGCCTGGGTAAAGCCACTTACCTAAGCTCAAGTTGGGTTGCTAGTGTATTTTTCCTCAATGGACTTTACTTTAATTACTATATACTGCTTATTGCTGGATTCATAGTAGATAAGTGCTAACTTGGTCAAAAAGTAGTGTTTATTAGACACTGTTTTTTAAACATACTTATTCTTAATATATAAAAAGAAAAGCCCGATGAGTAGTTCTACTTATCGTGTGTTATTGGTGTTTATTTGGTTGTTACTTGGTGGGTACTTCCGGGTGATATGGTCAATAAGTTATGAACTACCCTAGATCCTTCTAAGGTAGTTTTGGTATTTATTATTTACTAGGTAAACCCAGTTTTCTCCAGAGTTTAAGACCCTCTCGATAACTTAAATAGCCTAACCGCCTTTAGCCTCGACTTTCAAGCGTCGGATCATGTAAGAGATGCGATCGCGTAGTCCGATAGTCTTAAAGTCACAATAGGCACTTAATGCCTGTTGGTTTCTGTATTGCCTGTTCTCAAAGGCAAAGTATTCTAGGATATCGATCGCGGCTGTACTGTCCACTACGGCTGTTCGGGGTATAACTGCCAGAGACTTGTTAAAAACTTTGCCTTCTAGTGGCTTTAATGTCGCTGGCACTGGGGTATCAGAGATACCTAAGAGACTATCTAACAGCCTAACAATAACCGCTAGAGGTACACCAGCAAGGATGCTTAAGCCTTTTACATCAACCCCTACAGCCTCACTTTGGGAGTGCAGAAAGTAAGTAATACCCTGTTGAGTCAGTACGTTTACGTGATTCATTGTGGTTCAGTCTTTGGTTAATGTCTTGGTAAGTCTTGGTTAGCTTTATTGTTTACCTGCTATGTAAACCAGTGTGATAAGTGCTATAGCTTAACGTGGTGAAAATGGCTATCTGCGTAACTGGCTATACCTAAAGTATTTACTGAGCTACACTGGGAGGCTCCCCAGACAAAAATATTGTATTGGTAGCCAACATTAAGAATGGTTTTCAGGTGTCTCAAGTCATCTTTACTGATGAAGTGACTGTTAAAGTCGTCTAGCATCAACAGGAACGATCTACCGTTCCTAACGCCGTGAACCATGCGATCGCGTAAGATATCGTAAGCTACATCTATAGTGCCTGTGAACGCTGTCTCAGGTTCTAACTCCACTTTGAGCGCCTTAAGTGTGGTTAATAGCAGAGTTTTACCGCTTCCTGTCTGACCTGTTACCCAGATATTCTGACGTAACTGCTCTTTAACTGGTCTGTTGTCTACCCAAGATATGATGTGCATTTTGGCTGTGTCCTATGTCTTGGTTATGGTTCAATGCTGCTAATGGTAAAACTGCTATGTTAACTAGTTATCTAAGGAAAACTTTGTACTTCTCGCCTATCCGCTTGATCTCGACAAACCTAAGATCATTTCTGGGTACTCGTTCCAGGGTTAGGTAAATAGGAAAGTCGTCAGTTATGCCGAAGTCCTTTCGATGTTGTAAGGTTTTGTAGGTGACGTGAAGATCGTTAGAGTAGATAGGTTTAGGCTGTATTGCGGCGAGAAACTGTCTGATCAGTTCATCCATCTTGTTACCTCTGAGTACTTGTACTTATGGACTTAGAGCTAGTTAAGGCTACTGGTTAACTAGTATTTAGTAGCCTTTACTGGGATTAATAGCAGTAAACTTGGTAGTTGACTTTACGCGCTTCTGCTATGTTATTTAAAGCTTGCATGGCTTCTGTAGGATGGTTGGTAACATCGGGGTGATACTTTTTAGAAAGCTTTCTATAAATCTCTTTCCAGGTCATACCAGCGATCGATAAGATGCCCCATTCTGATGTAATAATGCCGAAGTAGCGATCGTATTCCTGAGCAGACTTACTTGCCTTAGCTTGTGCCGCTTGCTGTTCAGCTTCCTTTCTTGCTTGTTCAGCTTGGTATCTCGCTTGCTGTTCTGCCTGCTGACGTTTTAACTCTTCATACCATTGGGTGTACTGGTCATCAGATGAGGTTTCTTGTTTTTGCTGTCTACCTCCGAAATACCAAAAGTCGTTATACAGGCGGATAGCTTCTTCTTCTAGGATGAACTTTTTGCTGTTGAGTTTGACTGATACTCTGTAACCCGCTTGTCTGTATGCTTTTAAAGCCTTTTGAAGTCTTCTGTAGTTGTGGCTATTAGCTGCTGATCCGAGTTCGTTAACGAGTAGTTCTTGAGTAGTCATTGCTTTAGTTCCTTGGTTAATGTCTTGGTGGGCTGTGTGGCGTTGCCCTGTTCTCTATACTTCTTATTATGTACTGGTTAACTAGTTATGTCAACTAGTAAAAATAGTTTTAATATTCTGTAATATTCCCCCAAAGTTCCCTAGAAAAACTAAAAACTGCCCTATTTTTAAGGCAGTTAACTAGCTCTTAGTCGGTACTAGGTATAAGTTAGAAGTTGCTTAAAAATGCTTGACGTAAAGCCTCAGCAGTGGTTATCTTCTGTTGTCCTGGTTTATTTTTGTTGGGTGCAGGCGTACCAGTGCCATTAGGTAAAGACTGAGCAGGTAGGAAATGTTTACCAGCTTCGGTAGTTAAAAAAGCGTCTACCGCTTCTTGTAGAGTTTGCCCGTCAGCAGTATAGAAACTTCCGTCTTTCTCCAAAGCACCATTTTTAAACCTGTTGCTTAGTAACTCGATAACTACTGCTTTATGCAGTACAGGTTGCTTGTCTAAGGCAGTCAGCAGGGTATTGTCAAACCTCATTGATACAGCCTCAGCATCTCTACGTTTTTGTTCTTCTTTGGCTTTATTTAGCTCAGTCTCTAAGTTTTTCAGGCGGTTCTCTAAAGTCTTAACCAAAGCTTCTTTAGTATCCTGTTTGTCTTCTTTCGGCTGCTCTGGTTTCTTCTCAGGTTGCTTAGGTACTGAGTTGTTTTTCTCTAAAGTTTCCAGTCTAGCTGCCAAAGGTGTTATTAGTTCTGTCAGCTTGGTAGATAGTATCTCAGTTAGATCTTGGGTTTGTTTCTCAGCAGGCTTATTTTCTTGGCTATCCGGCTGAGTCTGTTGGCTATTCTCGATCGCCTCTTCAGTTTGGGTACTTTCAATATTTTGGTTTTCAGTGTCCATAGATAATAGTTTCTAGGTTATTGCTACTATTACCTAGTATTTCTGAGATTGGGTTAATATCACAGGTTAACTAGTGATGTTTGCATTTTTAAAGCAGCACTCGCTTTTAAGCGTCATCGAATACATCAGAAAGTCTGAAAGCCTTTGCTCAGTCTGACTGTTGTATTCTCGGCAATAAAAGGTCATCGTGCCGCTATCCATCACCATTATAACGTCATTGGTCAGTATTTGGTCAAAATATCGTGTTATTTGGTCATTTATTGTAATGGTCAGTATTACACAGATTTTGGTCAGTGTTATTACTATCTATCAGGTTTGAACTTTAAAGCCGTTTACAGTTAACAGGCGGTAAGTTACTAGAGCCTCTATGATGACATCTGTTTTACTTTTTCCAGTTACCTCTTGATAGTCCTGTAACCAGTCATTGAGATCTTTATCTATCCTAAATGAACAGGTAGACTTGTCTTTTTCTTTTTCCTTTTCCATTATTTTGTTACTCCCTGTTATTAAGTTTCAGGTAGTTCTAACATATTCCAAATGTTGCAACCTTCTTTATATTTCTTGCCTCCCATCTTCCAGATATTTTTTATTATCTCGCCTCGTTTCTCACCTTTAGCGATCGCATCTAAGGCTACTTGTTTAAGTTCTGTCTTAGTCCAACTTTTCCCGAAAGCCTCTATAGTCTCTTCAGAAACTAAAACACTATCATTAAGAGTTCTACTATCAGACTCAGCAGGAATATTTGTAAAGTGAACTTTGTTAACATCCGAAATGCTAGATCCAACTCCGTCATTTTTATTAGTTGTCAATTGAATATTATCAGGGTTATCAGAAATAACTGAGCGATCGGAAATATAAGAATCATTCTCAGAGCCATCATCGTTATCAGACTCAACAGCTACAAGCTTTGAGTTATCAGCGTTACTGTTATTAGTTACTGAGTTATTCATCACATTGCTTAGTCTGTCTGCAATAACTGAGGATGGTAACTCCTGTAACGTAGTATTGGTAATGGTTTCAGAGTTTAAGTTATTCTGTAATACTATAGTATTATCGGACGATGACCCCAAGGAATCGGAACCAACAGGCTCTTTTTGTGTTTTTATTCTGGCTACTTTTTGGGTGCTATTTCTAATACTTTGTAGGCTCTTAGTCGTACCACCTACTAGGCTATTTTGAGCTTTAGATCTCCAGTCTAAGCGAGTCTTAGAGAACTGTGTAATAGCCTCTTTCATTAGTTGATAAGGTGGTCTTTGAGCATAGTTTTCTTCCACCATACACGCCCATCTTTCCTCTAGTAGACGTTGGTAAAACTCAGGGTTAATGTCATTACTTTTCATCAACTCTTTAGCATATTGTTTAGCAAATGAACCTAAACGAATATATGTTAAAGACTCTCTGATTTCTCCCTTACCTTCGATACCTAAAAGCTTAACCGTCTGACCTTGAGCTAATAGCCAAAGTCTTATTTTTACTTTTCTTGCCTCTAAAATAAGCTTTTCCATTACGTGAGCTAAAAGCTTTTTCAAGGCAGAAGAAATAGCGGGTATTTCGTCAATGAACCATTCATGCTGCTCATAGTCTTCTATGCCTTGGTCGCGTAGTTTATAGCGCCGATCCATTTCTGCATAAATGGCTTTTAATACTTGTGAAACAGTAGGCGGTTTATCTAACCGATAGTTGACAATATCTTCATAGCTAACCTCTGGATCTTTCTCATCTCCGTAATACCTACCACCACCAAAAACACCATCAAAACCTTGCCAGTCATCCGGCTTAGTGTGAGGAGCAATAGCGTAACGTTTACCGCCATTTCCTGACATTAATAAGCCTAGATATTCAGCCAGTGTACTTTTACCATCCCCAGTAGCACCGACTATTAAAATATGTGGAAACTGGTCAGGATCTTGTCTGAATACATCAAAGTTAAAAGCATCTCTGTAAACAGGCTGTGGTGCTTGCTGCTGCATCATCATCTGCATTTCCATTGGGGTAGGCTTAACCCTTGGTGGTGGAAGTTGTAAAGATGCAAAATGTTTATTAGCTTCTAAAAGTGCTTTTTGTCTGTCATTTAGTTTTATTTTTGTCGGTAGTTGTCCAGCCGTTAAAGGTCTACTGGGGTTTATGCCAAATGGGTTTTTACGCTGTGATGCTACAATATAAGCATCAATAGTATTGTTGTCTAAACCGTAACCCTCAAGCTGTTCTCTGAGTTTTTGCTGTCTTTTTCTCTGTACGTAGCCAGAAGCCGCTGAGATGCCAGCTAAGGAAGTATAAGTAGTTTTAAATGGTTCTTTTTCATTCACTGACAAGCCAAGAAAACCTAGAGAAACAACTAGGCTTAGACCTGCAAAATGTTTATTTAGGACTGATCTAATACCTAGTTCTACTAAGTTCATCTGGGGCTATTTCCTATTTACTAAATGGTTACAAAATGGCGAATAAAATACCAGTGGCTATTAAGCAAAGTCGATAAGCGTAGAGTGTAGAGCCGACCTGTTCACCAGCTATTAAAACCAGATACAAAATGACCAAAATAGCAAAACCACCGATAAACAAAATAGGTATTAAAAGCTTTCCCGAAACGGCTGGTATGTAGGCGATCGCTAAATAAGCACAACGACTGATAAAGGCACTGGTACAAGTCCATACAACCGCGTCTTGTACATAGTCAAAAACTGTAGGCGGTACATTTAGATCGGATCTAAAAGCCTGTTGTAGTAGTTCTTGCGGATCTTCCTCTTCTTCCTCTTCCGGTATTTCACCAGGTAGGTGTAGCTGTCTAGATACCTCTGTGCCTGAGTATTCATCTTTGTAGCGGATCTGGACTACCTGATCTACATTTGTCCCGTCTTGGTTTTTCTTATTGGGGTTTACCATATTTTTCTTCCATTATCTTAAAAGCTTTGTACAGTGCTGTTCCCGGCTCTGCTGTGTACTCCTCTTCAGGCAACCCACCACCTAAAACCCAGTCATTCGGGGGCTGAAATACGCAGATAGTAGCCAAACGCCCGGATGGAGCCTTAAACTTGATGATCTTTTTGCAGGTGTCCGTATAGCCGATGTATGGGATAAATGGCTCAACTTGGTAATATTCCACATCTGGCTTAGGTTTTGGTGTGGCTTTAGCTTTTGGGTTTAATACTGGCTTATCGCGCTTAGGTTTAGATTGTTCCGGCTGCTCTGTCTGTTGAGTAGGCTGAGGTAAACTAGGTTGACTACCTCGATAACTTTGATAAAGTTTCCAGCCAACAGCTAGAAATATTGCTAGGCAGATAAAAGTTAATGAACCCCATGCTAACTTTTGACCTAGATCTATTTCTTGCAGTTGCTCATCAGTCAGACCTTTCTTTTTACCTTTGCCTTGTTTGTTAGGTTTTCCGTTGCTAGTTTTACTGTTTTGGTCTTGTTGATTTTCTAAGACTTCGTTATTTTTCTGTTTATTTGCCATATAAACGCCTCATTATTTTACAGGCTTTAAACATTACCGAACAACTGGCAAATGTGAGGTTTAAGGTAATAGCTACTAGTAGACTATTGAGAGTTATTTTCTGTAGTTGATGGCTGATAACTCTGCCCATTACTTATTAATATTGAGGTGACACTTAAAGCGAGAAGTAATGCAGAGAATAGGGCTATTTTTGAAAAGTCATTAACTAAGTTAAGCGGTTTATTCTTTCTGTGGCGTATTAGGTTAATGTTCAGTTTCATTGTGTTGGTAAGGGTAGAACCCAGACGGGCTTAGACATCTGGGCTATTTAGGTTTAGCTTAGTCTTCTCATCAGATCCCCAAATATCTGATCGGCTTGTAAAGGCATCTGTGAGGGCTGTACAGATGGTTTAGTTGTAGGTTCTGGTAGCCCTAGAAACATTTTTGGAGGCTCTGAAAAGTTTTCCGGGGGTGTCTCAGGAGGTTGAGAACTTTCTGGCGTTATCTCAGGGGGATTAACCTGCTCTGTAGGTTGGTTAGGTAAACTAGGGTTGCTTAGAAGGTCTGGAGTGAAGCCAATAGCTCTCTGATGGTTATTTATTGCTATGGGTACATAACTGTTTATCAGGACTCTTAACGCTTCAGTGTGCGATCGCAGTCCTAAGATCTGTCTATACCTGTCTAATAAGTTATATTCCTGCTCTCCTAGATCAAACCTGTATCGCTTGTTCTGTTTGGGCATTTACGATGTCCTCATTATTTTCTAAGATGCCCAAAAGGTTAGCATAGCGAGGATCTGGCATAGACAGAAACATTGGAGTATCAGCAACCAAGTCTTTAACTAATAGGCTTGATCCGCCCGTCAGAATAAAGCGGGTAATGTAGCCAAAATACGGGGCATATTCGGCTTGAACTTCTGCCAAAATGCTAGAAAACCAAGGCTTAAGATATTCCATGTAATAGTCTTTCCAGGTAACTGGTAAGCTGCCGTAATGTAGAGTACCGTTGGCAAGACCGTCCATGATCATAGATGGCAGTGGTCTACTGGGTAAAGCTGCTCTCAGTCTTCCATCAAAAGCAATGTTCTGAGCTAAGGCAAAAGCACCGCCCTTTTCATTTACTGTTGAGCCGATAATGTCCCCATCTTCATTGAAAAGCCTACTGATCCAAGTACCGCCACCAATGTCGATCAGGACTGTATAACCCTTGTCTGGAACCATGCCCAACTTCTTAGCGTGTAGGTAGCTTCCCAGACCTTCAGGCAATACTTTAACGTCTAGGACTCTGACTTCCATTGGTTCGCCGTTGTACTTAAACTCATGCTTACCGACTAAAGAAGCGCGATAACCTTGAGTAACCATTTCTGGCATAGGGTGAAACGTGGTGAGAAATACGCCATATTCGTTCCGTCCCATTAATGGGGGTAAGCAAGCAAATAAAGCGGGAATGATGCGATCTTGCTTATTTGCTAATACGGTAGGCTCATTACTGCGATATTCGTTAGCCTTAGCGCCGTAGTGGTATCGAATGCCCTGGTACTCAATAAGCGGTGAAGAAGGGCTAGACTTGTGAGCTACAGTACCCCAAGGAAGCTGAAAGCGTAAAGAGCGAATACTAGTAGGTTGAGATCCATTAAGGCTGTGTTTGATATCGTAGTTGCCAAAGTCAAAAATAAGTCTATGGTTTTGCTGTTGTTGTACATTGATCATGGTTCTCGTTGTTGTTAGTGTCGTTTAATAGGTTGATAAATATTTCTAGGGACTTATTGACATTGCCCTAGTTTAGGGTGGACTTTACCAGGGGTTTACTTTGCCAGTTAACCGTCTGTCATTGGCGTTAAACTCAGCCAATGCAAGAGATAGACCGCACGTAGGGATAGCAAATAACCACCCCCAGTCCCGATCGTTGTCGTTAGCTTCTAAGACTTCACCGGAATAATACCGACCTGCTACGCGGTCAAACTCTCCCATCCGATGACCATCCTCATCGTATCTAGCATCGGGGTTAAACCATTGAGTTACCATTGTGTTTTCTCCTTTAATGAATGTTCAACTTGCTTACTTAACAAGCCTAGTTAACTAGTTAAAGAGGATGTTAATAACGACCTTTACCGCCTCCATAGCCGCCTTGACGGTTTCCGTAGCCACCACCTTTATTAAAGCCGCCACTTTGACCACCATTGCCGCCTCTATTGAAGCCGCCGCCTTGACCACCTTGACCACCTTGACCACCGTAGCCACCACCGTAACCGCCGCTTGGTTCTTCATAGTCTGACAGGGACATCAGACCATAGCCCATAAGCGAAGCACCACAGGTAAAAGGAGCTAAGGCTAAAGACACACCGAAGTTCCAGTCATCTTGTCTTAGTTGGCTGTCAGAGTACCAGCCGTCCAAATGCCGCCACTCCCTCTCACCAGTTTGCTCGTTAAGACGGTATTGCCCGTATCCGTTCCCCATTTTGCCCATGTCTTCTGGTCTGGTCATTAATACCCCCTTTGTTGTTGTTGTCCAAACTGTTGACCTTGATCGATAGGGATGAATAGATCTAGCACCCCACTAACTCTCAGTTGCCCGTCTACTACTTGGGCATTTTGTATCTGAAACGTGGTTTGTTGCCGATCAAAGGGTTGACCTAAGCTTTGTTGATATCCACGTTGCTGGGAGTGTTGATAGCCCTTACCGTTTCCTTGTTGTTGATACATTTCACCTCAAATAAAGTTACAGCCCTAGCAGGCATAACCAAGCGTGAAGGAAGAGAGAAAGACCTAAAGTAAACGGCGCTAAGACAATGGCAATAACAAGGTTTAAGTTATCTCTAGCTATCTCATCTTTGGTATAGAAACCATCGGCATAATAAACGCCATCTTTTCTAGGCGCTTGCCCTTGCTGTTGCTTATTTATCTGTTGCATTGTTTTTAAAAACCTTTATGTGGTTTTATCTTTCTCTGTGGCTCACTTCTTTAATATAACTACTTTTTGGTCAGTTTTACCACGTTTTTATGACCAAAATGGTCAGTATTTTTAACCTTTTTTGGAACCCTTGCAGGCAGCGGAGCTTAACCGATGAGTTAGTTCGATAGATATTTTTATTGAGTATTTGTACCTGTAGGAACAGCAAGCGCGTAGCGTATCGCATCGATTAGGTGATCGTTCTGTCCTTCAGCCGGAATATCTAGAATAGTCCCGTCTTTAGCCGTTTTCCGGTGATAGCTCATCATTAGCTCATACGCATCTTTACCAGATACATAACCCTTAGCATTACTCGTTATTGCAGTCGGAAACAGTAGCTTACGCTGATAAATAAGGCTGTGTACTTGGTTGATACCTTCAGCGATCGCGTTAAAACCTGCTACCGTCTGCTGTAGTCCTCTTACGCTATTTTGAGCGCCCATAGTACGCATTCTTAATATAGATGCTGGTCTTGAGGGGTCACAGTAGGTTATATGGACATTCCAACGACTTGCTAAACGTAGAGCTTGACTGTCAAAAGTAGGCTCTGGTACTACTTGACCTGTGTTGTTTTGCCAACCTTCTAAGTAGTACCAGACACCGTTATTGCGTCCTATTACGACTATTGCGGGGTTAATGTCTCCCCAATCGCAACCCATAACCACCAAGTCAAAACTATTAGGAACATAGTTAACTAGGTTTTCTTCTGAAAGTTCGGTGTAAAACTGGTTATCAAATGATAAAAATGAGGCTTCGTACTCTTGCCTAAATAGTTTGGGAGGTAGTCTAAGTCTAGCCGCTTGTATTTCTGCCCTTGGTATTGTTGGATTAGTAGATGTAGGCATATTAAAAGAGGCGTACTCATCAGGCAATTTCTCACACATTTGAAACATTTCATATAAGGTATTTTTCTTACCTTTTGGTGTACCTGTGATTAATGCCCTACTACCTTTTGTGTCTGACATTGCAGGTAAAACAACAGTCTCAAAAATTCCTGATTTCCAATCTTGGTACTCATCGCATAATATAAAATATACTCTTAAACCTCTTAAGCGATCGCCATTTTGGTCATTAGCGCCGCTAACAATAATACTCGGTTTACTGCCTTTAAAGTCGATTCGATATTCGCTTTTATTAATGTTTTTAACTACATGGAATAACTCAGTTTCAGCTAAGTTAACCAAAGGTTGCCAAAGCACTTTTTTAGCCTGTTGTAATGTGGGTAAAACTCCTAATACGACTTCTGGGGACTCTAAACTAGTCTTACCTTGAAATGATAAAGTTCTTACTAATAACTCATAGGTAGCCAACCTAGTCTTGCCAAACCTACGTCCTGCTACTAAAGTCCTGATTCTATGAGGATCGTTAAATACCCTCATTTGTCCTGAATGCAGCCTTATTTCCACATCAAAAACACCCTAGAAACTTATCATCTCTAAGGTGTTTATTGAGAGGGATTTTTTAACTTTTTAACTTTTTAAGCTGCTTTAGATAATAGCAAGTTGATCTTAGTTTTTAACTCCGTTACTTCTTCATAAGCATTTAGTCTGTCCAAAACGCCTAAAGCTCTTTTTAACTGAGAGATGTCAGCATCAGGCATGATCGGCTTCATTGTCTTGAGTTCATCTGATGTCAGTCTTAAAGTTCTAGTCATCTTGTTGAGTCGTTCCGAAATGGCTTGATGATAGCCTGGTAACTCTGAGTTGATAGCCTGCAACTCTAAGGCAATACTGTCTAAACGTCTTGCATAACTCTGGTAGATCTCAGAAGACTTATTTGGGTTAACTGGCTCTGTGTTGGCTGCTAGAGCGTCACAGGCTGCAACATAAGCAACTCTGAGGTGATGACGGACTAGGAAAAAGTCTGGAGTATCTAAGGTATTGATAGCGGTGCGGATAGCGGTAAAAACTGAGTTAATGACCTGTTCTTTCAACCGATAAGTTAATGCCATTAAACTAAACTCCTTATTTCATGGGATCTGTAGTGGTCAATGCCTGAAGTCCTAAGACGATGTTGCAGCACTTGATCCGGGCTGTATCGACTTCTTTTAAAACCTTTTTACCTGAATAGTCCTCACCTTCTAAGATCGCCGCTTCCTGATCTTGGATCATTTCAGTCTGCAACGAAGTTAATAAACTTACTACTTGCCTCAAAGTAGCGATCTGTTTTTCATACATTTCCTTACTAGTCCTATTTTTTCTATATACCACTATTTTATCTATGATAACCTACTATGTCAACCAGTTTAACGGTTTTCTTCCTCAAGTGGCAGAACATTCACGGTAAAACTAACATCTGTCTCAGTTTGGGTATCGTTGGCTCTGTTCATCGCATCTTGGAATATTTGGAACTGAAGCGCGATACAACGGGCTGCTATTTCGGGGTACTTCTCCAATAGATCGACCTTGCCAGTCTCCGATCGCGTGGCTACTTTTTCCTGTTCCCAACCTGCGATCGACTGTAGGCGTATTTGCTCCAGTTTGGCAGCTAAACCTACATGGTTAACACCTAGTTCTGATAGTTCTGACAATATTGCTTGAAAGTTTGGTTTTTCTGTAGTCATGATAATAACGCCTTAAGGTTTAAAAAATATCTCATCCCTAAGACGTTATTGATATTTTCCTAGTTAACTAGTTTTTATCTTGTTCTTTGTAATGTTCTAATAGTTGTAAAATACTGCTGTGAGCTTCTAAAGAATACCCAGAGCTAGAGGGTAGTTTACCGTAGTCTTCAGCTACCTTTGACAGTTTTCTAACTACTTCAGCGTTACTTAACCCCTTTTTATTTCTGGTTTTCCTGTCTTCAGGTCTAACAGTTTCTACTAAGTAACCGCTCACGCTTCCTGATAGTAAAGCTACCGCTAAATGTCCGAAATCCTCAGAAGCTAACCAAGCGGGGAACCCGATAAATAAACCAGCTAGAGCGCCTACAGAAACAGAGTAAATAGTTTTTTCTTCTTTCATTATTTCTGGTAAAACTCTATTTTGTTACCGTCACCGTTGATCTCATCAATGTGAATATTTGTTGTATTGTTGTGTCTATTCATGTTTCCCATTGAAACCAGTAACGATCCGATACCAACAACCATCAAAATATAGACTAGGGCTGTCTTTTTGTCCCCTACATTGATAGACGAAGAAGAGGAAGAGTAAGAGCTATCATCTGAGTAGTTACTGTCAGAACTATCTGAAACATAATAACCAGACTCGTAAGGTGTACTATCATCGTTAATATTTGAGTCTGACGAACGACTATAAGATGAACTGCTACCAGATGAGATAAACCCGCTATTACTACTATCATCCCAAGTTTCCCAACTTTCTTTGATGTGTCGAGTACGTCTAGCCATTGGTTAACCTTCTTTCAACTTCTTTAAAGCTAACACTGGTAAACCAGTAATGTCAACTTGCTAAAAGAGTTTTTTCCTGTTTATTTTTGAAGTTTGCTACAGAGGACTTTTTAGGCATTAATACACCTAGCAGGTTAACCAGTGCAACTGATAACAACAGAAATAAAGGTAGCTTTAAAGGCTCTGGTTTATCCTCAGCTTCTCTTTCATCCGGGCTGTAAAACAAGGCTGTTACGCCGTTGTCATCCGACACAGAAGCAACCTCTGTCAAATAGTCCATCATCAGATCGTCAGTTGCGGTCTGATAGCGGGTAAGTTGGTTGATGGAATGACGCGATCGATGTTGGGTATTTTCGTAAACACCTATCAGTTTAGGTAATAAACTTAACACTTCTTCAGTACAGCCATAGTCATCTAAAAGAGATCTCACCAATGAGGTAGCAACCGGATCGGTAGCCTGACGACCATAGAGCATTTGAAACTTTGCTTGTACTGCACTATGAGAGATGCCAACTTGACGAGCGATCGTTCTCAAAGACTTACCCTTGAGCCATTCTAGGTACTGCTCTTGTATTTCTGCTTTCGTTTTCATGACAAAACCTGTGTAGCATTAGTAACTTTACTTTTTCCTAAATACTAACACAGGTTAACCTGCTATGTGTTGCAATATCTTTTAGTTAGTGCTATGGCGTACTATAGCTCTCTTTGGTAGCTTCCTTAAGTCCTCTACGATGTTCTCTAACTCTTGTCTGAGTATGTAAGTGTGACTTTCTAGCGATATTTGCGGTACTACCCCTAACCGCTCAAAATGCCGAATATCAGTGAGGATCTGGGGACGTTCTAACCCTGGTATTAACTGGGGTTTTTCGTAGATGTAAATGCTATAGGCTAGGCTAATAAGCTTTGATAAGTGGTAATGATGCCCTATCTCTTCCAAGTCGTTTAAAACGTCAAACCGCTTAGGCTTATTCTCTGACACTTTACGAGGTAGGTATTTTTGATACTCTTCTACCCATTGGACTAAATGCCAGTTTGTCTCTAGGCTTAACCTTTCGATCTCTTTCCGCACCGTTAACCACTCAGCGCCCACAACGAGAAAGTTGCTCAGGCTGATCGATAAGTCAATACCGAGCGTTTCTTGAGCCTCTTTCAACTGTCGCTTTATCTCTTCCAGACTAGGACTAGCTGAGGTATCAAAACCGAAAATGTGCCAAGCCCTTACCAGCCAGTTAGCCTTAAATGTTTCTGTCGCTGTGTTGAAGTTAATGCCTGAAAGTCTTGTGTAGAGCATGAGTTAATGTCTTTGGTTCTTATGGTGCTGTTCTTTTATGTTAACATACTATGTTAACTAGTTAAATGGTTTATTTTTCTGCTGTTGCGGCTGTTAAGTCACTCACGATCTTTAAAAGTTCTATTTGTAATGTAGAGGGTGACTGGTTAAGTTTTGGGTGAACTGTTACGCCTTTATTGATGAAAAAGGTTAAATGCTCTCTCAATGTTGCGACATCCATTATATTAACTAAGATGCTATGTTGTAAGTTCTTTTCTTCCACATAACTAGTTAACTGTCTCAAGTAGAAATATTGCCCTATTTCTTCCAGTTGATCGAGTGCAGGAAACCGGGGGCTATTGATGTTATTCGCTTTATCTTCCTCTGACAAAATACTTTTGTAATAGAGATAGCTATCGTGAAAGTTTGAGTAAAAAACTTTGTGCCACTCTACACGACTTGCCATGTATTCAATATCATCGACTATTCGCTTCCATTGCAGTTTTAAGTGTTCTGTAGAAGCAGATAAGTTAACCTTGGTTTCTACTCTTTCTCTGATATCTCTTAGCTTATTTTTCAAAGTATCGCGGTCTAAGTTTTGGTAGTCAATGTTAGCTACTAAACGCCAGCTTTTCATGACATCTGTAGCTTTCCTTTTATTCACTGCCTGTAAGACCATTTAAAACCCTCTTGGTGATTTATCCTATGCTAACAATGCTAACTAGCCATGTCAACTAGTACAACTACACTTTAGTAATGAACTATCAAGACTTACAGAAGGGTTTAAAAATATGGACTTGGCGATCGGTAGAAGCTATCGCTTAAAGGCTGAAGGTGTAGAGGTGCGATATCTGGGGACTATCTTAGGTTTACCAGCCTTCAGACGCTTGAATAACGGTATGGACATTAGGATCGATCCTGAGCTTTTAAACGAGCAACTAACGCCTATGGATATTGATACTCAACCCATCCCCGATCAGTTAGTTGCTACTCCAGACGAACAAGCCGAAAAGCTAGATGCTCAAGAGGAAACCGTACAAACTGAAGTACAAGCGCCATCAGTCGTTAAGAAGCAACCCAGAGTGTCTAAAAATGTAGTTTCTGAGTAACAAAAACACCTTAGTAGGGATGTCATAGGTAACAGCAATGGAGTTTAAATACATCCCTACTGAGTGCTATTTTGTGCCTGAGATCCACAAGGTTAAATACATCGGATCTAGGGAAGGTTTACAGTTTTTTGAAATGCAGTCAGGACGCATTTTTTCACTGCCTAAAGAACTGGTGAAAGACAGCGTATTTATGTCTTCTCCAAGTGAGGTTAAATAATGGCGCTTGATGGAAAACGCCTACTAAAATACATGGCATTCAAGGGGTACGAGATCGAACCTTGGAACATTGTATATATTGAAGACTGCGATCCTGATACTTGGCAACCTATAGTAGGCAGACTTGATAAATGGGATGATGCCCGATCGGTAGTCACTAATGAGGGCATTGTACTTTTTAGTAATATTGCAACCTCAGAGCCGGGGGAGTTTTACACAAACCGACCGCTTAACCCGAATGGCGCTGCACGTATCGCTTTAATGCAGCATAAGGATGCTTGGGCGTTAGGCGATCATAAAGGTCAACCCGCTTTAGTCCAAGTTGGCAACTTAAAGATCCATCGTGACCTTAACCAGGACGGGTTACGCATTGGCGATCCTATTTTTACTGGTGATGGTTACGGCATTAACCAGCATTCTACAAGTCCAAGTTTTAGTAATAACTCTGTTGGTAAGTGGTCAGCAGGCTGCTTAGTTGGCAAGTTTTACTCTAGCCACTTGAACTTTATCGAGTTGTGCCGTGAAATACAGCGAAAAACTGGTAAAAAACGCTTTACCTCTACCATTATCGATGCCTCAGACTTTGCCAAGTTTACAGGCTAAATATTGAAAGCCCTTGTGGTAGTTCATCTATCCAAGGGCATACTTAAACGTTATATATTGAGTTGTTTCTATCATGACAGAAGAAAATATTAACTGCAACAGCGAACAGCCAGAGCAGACCTTTATTGCAGAAATGCCAGCAACTAATGAGCAGGTAGCAGTCAAGCATACTGAAGCACAACCAAACTACGGGTTAGTACGTATTGAAGCTATTAGAGCCGCTTTGGTGGGTATTGCGATCGCCGGGGCTATCTTTCTGGGTATCCGCTACCCTGAACACTACGCACAGGCTGTCTCAGTTACTCTATCTGCTGTGACTGGTGGGTACTTCGGACTAGCACAACAGCGAGGTGAGCGTTAGTGTTTATTGGTTTTGGTTTTGGCAGTATTTCAGGTATCGCTAAACAAGTAACCGGATCTGTATCAGGTATCCGAAAGGTTTTAGACCTTAACCCTCAGATATCGCCTTTTAAGTTTCCTCCACAGGTTAACATGGGTATTCAACTGTTAAACCAAGTAGGGATCAAAGTGCCTACCCCAGACGAACTGATCGGACTGGCACAAGGCAAAATAGACATGGTTTTAAAAGGCGTTAGACGACCTATACTAGACGCTCTTGGTAAAGTTGAGGGCGATCTATTGGGTAAGTTAGGCGGTGTCGAAGGCATTTTAAGCCAGATAGACTGGTTACTCTGAGGTAACTTACCACTTACCCGGAAAATGGGGCAAAGTGCTACAAGGAACTGTACTCATGAGGCTGTTACGCTTGTAAAAGCCGTTATCCTCATTGTTACGAATAGCGCCGCCTACTTTTGCTTGCCTCATTTCATACCAAGGGGTTAACTCTCTGATCGGATCTACCCACTTTAAAAAACTTCTTTTAATATCGGGTAAACCATAACTAGAAGCCCATTCGTTAAACTTTTCGATGTACTGTTGCCAGTATTTAACCCGCCCGTGTACGCGGTTTTTCGCGTCCTGTAACATTTCTTTGGCTGTCTTAGCTGGTTTGGCTAAGTCCTTATAAAACATTAGTTCACCTGACTTGTTGCGGTATGCCATCCCTTTAAGTTGTTTGACAGCATCCTTAGCGTCTTTGAATGATGACCGGATACTACCTCTACCGTAGAAAGGTCTACCACTAGGGGACTTTTGAGGTTTTGCTGTTGCAGGCTCGATTTCTTTTTGAATATTTCTATAACTGTTTAAAAAAGTTTCAATGTTGCTAACAATGCTATTGAAAACTTCTGCTTTATCTATAAACCTTTCTGCTAGTTTTTGATACTTTTTAGCAAAAAATGCTAGTTTTTCCGGGTTTTTCCTTGCTTGTACAACCTCTCTAGGGCAACCTTTCCACCACCAGTTAATATTTGATGTCATAGTATCCCTCTTATTTGCTTAAATATTGTTCTAAAATAAAGAAATATTCCTGATAGTTACTAGACCAACTTAACAACTACCAGGTATCTCTAAAGCCAAAAAGTTTAAGCCTTCTTAGGGCATCTTGTTCAGTCTTCAGCTTGGCTAACCACGCCTTAACCATGCTTGGACTTTATTAGATGCCCTATTGGGCTATGAAACCTTATCATTGCTGAGTTATCAGCCGTCTACTTAGAGGCGTGGTCATCGTTTCCGACCTTACCTCAGCTACTTTCAGGTTTTGTCAAGGTTCTGTGTGGTTTATAGTCTCACTCGACTTTTAGCTTGAAAGCTCTCATGTAGTTTCAGGCTCATCACCTTTCACTCATGCCGTAGTAGCTAGTTGATGGTTTAGGAGTTACAAACCGCGTTTATACCTAGCTCTCTTGCAACAGTGGCTTTAGTCGTCAGTTACCGTTGGCAGATCCAATGCGTTTCATTCGACGGTGGTCTGTGCTAGGGAGTACCAGTCCCTCTGTTGCCTTACATTTACCATGTTATACGGGATGACCTACCTTGTCAACCTGTATAAGAATATTTTTAGTATCATATCTTAGTGATACAAAGTTTACTCATGCCTTGTATGGTGTACAGGTTGACATAACAGGTTTTATGAAAGTAGAATAATATCTAAATATATTAAAACTTTCATAGAGAGGGAACATTTTTAAATGCAAGTAGTCTTAAACCAGTTAAACCGAAGCAAGGACAGCAGTAATGAGGTTCATTATTTAGAGTTAATACCTAAAAAACAAATACTTAAGCTTTTAGTTGCGGCTTTAGCTCAACCCGCACAATATGCCTTAGCCTTAGCAGACGACTTAAGCCCTGTAGAAGAAAATACACCCGCAAAAGATATGATAACTCTATCTGAATGGCTAGAAAGCAAGGGTTTAGAACTGGAACGATCGGAAAAGCACAAGTTAGCTTTGTTACTATCCAGACTCTACAAAGAAAAAACTGGTAGTACTCCCAGAGTGATCACCCGTCCAGATAGCCGGGGTAAATGGCTCAAGAAAGCTAATGGTTTTACTCAGGAAGAAACACCTATTTTGCAAGAAGCTTTAAACGAGGTCATACCAGACTGGAAAAGTCGATCGACTCTTGCTACTCCTTCTAGAAGAAACACCAAAAGTAAGACGACAAAAGCAACAACTACCAGCAAAGGATAACTTTAAAAGCAGAGTAGTACTATGATGTCACATTTTTATAAGTGGCACGGGTTAGAACTGTCACACATACAGGTTAACCCGTGTTATTATGAAACAAACGTTATATATTACGAGTGCTAACTAAAATGCAAACTACTATATCCCACTGGTTTACTCTGGGGTTAAAAAGAGCTTTTGGCAAAATAGCGAGTATTGATAAAAAGTTGAAAGAGGCTGATGATATTGATGAGATGCTACTACTTGCTTGTGAGCGGTTAAACTGGGCAGAGTCAGCCGATCATATCTTTTTAACAAAAGAAGCGGATGTAGAAACTATTACAGCCGAAGTTGTCAGCCTACAAAACTGATATGGGAGAACTATTACACTGGTTGACATGGTATGTTAAACAAGTTAATGTTAGGGTACAACACCAAGACATTAACCCATTTTTCTATGCAAAAAACCAGGCATACAACAGTAGTATTCGACTATTCAGTTTTCTGTCATCAACTACACGCGATCGTAGGTAATGCAGATATCCCAAAAAAGCATTATTTAGGCGTTATTAAAGCTCAGTTAGTGCAGGTTTTATCGCAAGAATATTTAGGTGTTTTAAAGCCTAACGAAAAGTTTCAGACCGTATTTTGTGTAGACTCAAAACCTTATTGGAGAACAGAGTATTTATTAAGACCTGAAGTGTGGGAAAAGGTAGAGAGGTATGGAAAAAAGGGTAAACTTTTAGAACCTCAACCGATACATTACAAAGCTGGTAGAAAGTTTCCTGAATACACTTTTACTAAGTTAAAAAACAAGATGCTAGAGGTTATTCAAAACCAAGGATGGTCAGTGATGGCTGGTCAAGGTTTTGAAGCTGATGATATGGCAGCTTGTATAGTTATGTGTAACAGGATATTACCGCCTGAAAAACAGCACAGGTTGATATTAGTTACAGTCGATACTGACTGGTTAGGTCTGTTGGACAATAACACCGAATGGTTTTGTATGAAGGGCTGGTTTCCTAGAGTTAGGATGACTCTGGACGATCTAAACCATTGGTCACACAAACGGCTAGGAACTTATTTTGATATGCCTGCTGAGTTATGGGGACATAAAGCGGTATTCGGGGATAAGTCCGATAACTTACCGCCTAATAGTCCCTTGGAGGTGATCGACTTGTGTGAACCGCCTGCTGAGTTTTGCTCTTGGGAACTTTCTGCAACGAGAAATAAAGCTATGCAGTTTTTACAGTATCCGGCTGATCACAGCGAGAAATACTTTACAGACTCAGCTAGTCGCTATCTGATGCAGCTTGGAATGCCAAAGGCTATCAGACCTTTAGACGTTGGTAAAGACTGCCTACCAGCGTTACAAAGTCAGTTAGGCTATTACCCAGAGTTGGAACTACTGACAGCTTAAGCGCGGTTAACCCTGGTTTTGTCTGGGGTTGAGCCATTTGTAACTGAATGCAAGTAACTAGTTGACATAGTTAGTAAACATATATAATAATGGAAACAACAGAACATTGATAACTAAATGAAACTTTTGGATCTGTTTTGCGGCGCTGGCGGGGCTGCTGTTGGTTACGATCGCTCTGGTCTAGTCTCAGAAATACACGGCGTTGATATCGTGCCACAGCCAAGATACCCATTCAGGTTTTACCAATACGACGCGATCGAGTTTCTAAAGCGGTACGGGCATCAGTACGACATTATTCACGCTTCACCGCCTTGTCAGAGGTTTAGTAGTGCATCGGGTAAGCACAAAGAAAAACACCCAGACTTACTGACACCGACTAAGGAAGTGCTGAAAAAACTGGGAAAACCCTACATTATTGAGAACGTACCAGGAGCGCCGTTAGAAAACCCTGTGATGCTTTGTGGTTCTATGTTTGGGTTAAAAGTCTATCGCCATCGGCTTTTTGAGGTTTACCCAGAGATCGAAGCGCCGTTGCACTTTCCCCATAATGACCGATCGCCGGGGGCTAATAAAGGGCTATCGCCTAAAGGTTTTGTTTGTGTGGTAGGGCATAGAGCCGGGATACAGCCAGCAAAAGGCGTTACTAAGGAATATGTAGAGGCTGCTATGGGTATTAACTGGATGTCAGCAACAGAACTGAGTCAGGCGATACCTCCGAAGTTTACTCAATACATCGGAGAACAACTTAAGAAAAAACTAGTTATACTAGTTGACATGGCTAGTTAACTAAAAGTAATATTAAACCATGAAACAGCGATAAACCTTGATAAATGAATAACACAGAAAAGCCCAAACTTGAGTTAGAGGTTGCTTACAACCTGCTGATCAAGGATAGCAAAGTACCTAACGAGGTCTTAGTTTATCCCACTCGCATAGAAACCGATCGCATCGTTGAAAATGTGATGGTTCCATTTTTCAAAGAGTCTGATGTACTCGTTGCACATTGCTGCACGATGCCTAATACAAACAAAGTACAGAGGTTAAGCCCTTGGTAAAACCCTTAAGTATCGGCATTACTGGCGTTATGGGTACTGGTAAAAGTACCTTGGGAGTGAAGTTAAGCAGAGAGTTAGGGTTAACCTACCATGTAGAACCCTTCGAGTTAAACCCTTGGATAGTCCACAGCTTAACCACTCCAGAGCCATCAGAGTCTAACTTTGACTGCCAAGCTGTAGCAATAACTTTAGGATGGCAGAACGTTTATAAAGTATCGCGCTTGGGTGGTATGGTTGACGCGCCTTTTATGGGTGAGTCTGTTTTTACGCCTACGATGTACCAGTTAGGACAGTTAAACGATGCACAATACGAAAGTTTACTGCTTATAGCGGATAACTTGCCAAAAGTGCGGTTAGATGTCCTTATTTGCTTGAAGGCTGCTGTTAGCACCATGCTATACAGAATAGCTTGCCGGGGTAGAAGTTTTGAGAGTGAGGTATCAACTGAGTACCTGCACGCTTTGAAAACAGCTTACGATCATTGGGTTGAGTACGCAGCCTATAAAATGGCTACGGATACTCTAGTAATAAATACTGATGAACTAGAAGCTGAGGAAGTTTTAGAAAGTTCTCTAAAATGGTTGGCAATCACAGGTCAACCTGCTATGATAAGGGTATAAGGCAAAGAGAAGCCTGATAAACCTGAAACCAAGACATAAAAAGACTTACAACACTTAAGGAACATAAGTATGCAGTTCGTAACAGAAGAAGTAAAAAGCTTGTTCAACCGCGCTAAGTTTTCCAAAGAAAGAACTGAGATCCCGAATGACCATCCTGCGATCGCAAGAGTTCAGAATGTTATCGATGATGCTTTGAGCATTTTAGGTCTTACAAATGTTTTCCTATCCCGTACTCGCTTCACTTACACAGTCATCTATAAAGATGGTGAAGTAAACATTTATGCTCCATACGTAGGCAGTAAAGACGGTGTGGCTGTTCTGTGTTGGGGTGATGAAAAGTTCCCCATTAGCGACATTAAATCAGACCTAGACATTATTGAAGACAACAAGCGGTTTTTACTTGAGGTTGCTGATGAAGAGGGCAACGCGCTTGAGTTAACTATGATGGTACGCCGCAAGGACAAAGACGGCAATGATGTCAAGTTTGAGAAAGCAGAGTTACGTAAAGCCTTAAAGCAAGGTCGCT
The DNA here is from genome assembly GCF_041929345.1 of Floridaenema aerugineum BLCC-F46. NCBI lineage: Bacteria > Bacillati > Cyanobacteriota > Cyanophyceae > Aerosakkonematales > Aerosakkonemataceae > Floridanema > Floridanema aerugineum. The sequence continues at coordinate 97,724 of NZ_JBHFNQ010000064.1, read as the reverse complement.
TAGGTGAGTACCTTTCTCAGTCATTCGTTAAGCCTCTGAAACTCAAGGACGTTCAACCTGGTACTTACACTGTCACTGGTTACGAGTCCCGTATTTATGAAGGCGACGTAAAATACACGCTATTTCTAGAAGGTGTCGGGGCTGTCTCAGCTAACACAGCGTTAAATAACCGCTTGAGCTTTGAGCCTGAGATCACCCCAACAAAACCAGCAACTTTAGTTATTTCTCCGTCAACTAAGACAACTAACCAAGGTCATCCTATTATCCCTACCCAGTTAACCACTGCTAAAGACTTAGAGATCCCGGTTTTTGACTTCTGTGATGGACTTGTAACAGATAACTTTGCTGAAGATGAAAACCTAGTGGATAACATCGCTTTCTAAGCTAGTTGACTAGTATATGAAGGCTCTAGGGTTAACTTAGAGCCTTTTTTATTCACCAAGACACTAACCAAAGTCAACAACACTATGCCTAAGAAAACATCACCAGGACAAGACAAAGGTAAGACTGGGTATAGCAACATGAGTAACCAAGACTACAACGCTACGCATGAAGAAGAAACAGTAAGTATTTCTCTTCATTCCTATGCTGAGGTGATGGGAATATTGATCGCAGACCTTGACTATAAAGGCTTTCAGCTTATCGCTTCACCTTTAGGCGAGTTCTGCGGTTATGAAGTCTACACAAAAAGTAAACTGTCAATACCTGGTATAAAACCAGACGATAACTTCTGGTACTGGAAGCGAGTAGACCCTACCAATACTGGAGAGCGTTTAAAGTTCATTGCTGCTGTTCGTAGTGCGATCGAGGGGCATTTAGAAGAGGCAAGCAAAGAGGAAGCACGATACTGGAAAGAAGTGTGGTCATGTTTCGCAGATAAATCAGCCGATGTTACCAGCAAAGTCTTTATACACAGTCGGACTGAAGCATCTACTTACTATCGAAACAAGAGATCGGCGCTATTGGGGACTAGTGGCGGGTTTAAGTTCGTTCCTAAAGTTGAATGGTTTCCAGTTCAACTACAAAACTATGATGCTAGAGACTTGCTGACGCTTTTACCCGATGCTGAGGCAAAACAGTTAATGTTGCTCTTAGGTCGCTTAATGGCTGGTGCTAATGGTACTGAGGCTGTAGAAGGCGTGATAGAGCATACTTTCCGGTCTATGGCGCTCATCGTTGGGAACACAGCCGGAATGGGTAAGAGTACTTTTCTGGGTTACATCAGTTCTGCTTTAGTTCAGCTTGGTTATGCTACCAACTGGATAAATACCAATGACACGCGGTTTGGTTGGGGAGAGGTAGCGACTACAGACTTGGCTATTGTAGACGACTTGACAGAAGAGGTACAAAAACGCCTGATCCGAGATGTGCGTATTAAGTCCATAGTTTCCAACAACTACCTAAAAGTAGAAGAGAAAGGGATCGCAGCAGTATCAGTAAGAGCAACATCGGTAGTTTTGGGGTGTACTAACCTCTCTAACTACTCCCACTACATCGGTATGGATAGCGGTAGCATATCGCGCTTAAACCAGCTTGACACCTTCAGTAAGACCGACTTAGCCGCTAAATATCCTCATGTGCCAGATGCCCGGATCAAGCCATTCTGGGAAGCTAAAGCCGAAGAGATGAGAGTCAGTGAGTCAGTTTTGGCGATGTACTTGCTCAGACGATCGCTTGACTTATTTCTTGACGTAACTGGCTATGATGTCACATCAGCAATGTTAGTCAAGGATAGGTCTAAAGACAGGCTGGAAGAGGTCAATAATGAGCTTAGAAAGCAGTTTCGGATCGATATCAACATTAGTCATGCTGAGGAACTGACAAGGGTAGCGGCACATTTAGCGGCGCTAGTTATTGCTGATAGCCGTCAGAGCGATCGCACAGAGTTAGAGCAAGGTCTGAAGGCTTTGGAATATTGTCCAGAGCTATTATTGACTGTTGCTGAGTTGTTCATCGATCAGGCTAAAATGCCAGATGAGTTAAAGGGACTAGCACTTTCACAGATGAGCCTAGCTGTTCGGAAGTACCTCAAAGCTCAGATCAGTGACCTTAGACAACTGGCAATAACTAAGACTTTTGAAGAAGCTTTTGCTATCATCATCAAGCATTTCAAGAGTACCAAAGGTTTTGGTTATCCGGTCGCATCATCCCACTATCAGAACCTATGGCAAGCTGAAAAGCGACAAGTAGTAGAACTCGTTACGGAATACGAGAAACTGCTAGAAAATGGCTTTAAACTGCCTAAAGCCGTGCGTAACGCAATGGATAGCATGAGATCGTTGTTAACCGAAATGACTGAATAGCCTACTGGTTAACCTGTGTGTAAACATATATTACACTGGTTGACATGGTTAGTAAGCCAGTGTTAGCTTTTGAATATCAACACTAGTTAACCAGTTTGCCTAACCATGTTACCAAGACAATATCAACAACTAACCAGAATGAAGACTACAGAGAACAGAGGATACAAAAAAGGGGACACAGATTTTGCTAAAGCTTACAATGAGGGACTAGATGAGGAAACGCGGATCTTGTGTTTTTTAAATAGGTTGCCTGGAATGGCAGTATTAGCCACAGAAGAGATACACGACCAGTTTAATGATATTGACTGCTATCTCAATGGAGTCCCAACAAGTATCAAGACTGAACACGCCGGAACCCGTTATGGGCATATATATGTGGAACTGGCTACACAACGCTTTCAGCCGTTTGACTGGGAAGAGTCAGAAAGTGAAATGATGAGTAAGTTATTGAAACAGTATTTTATAAAGAAACGAAACGATAAAGCTTACCGCCCGTCTTGGTGGTTTAAAGGTAAAGCCGAACAGTACCTTATTCTACAGGGTGAGATTTTGTACCTGATCAGAAAGTCTACTATTGCCGAAATGTTGGAAAAAGGACAGATAGCAAGGGTTTTAGGTTTATCGGCTAAAACGCTGTTACAACAAGGCAATAAAGATACTATTTGCGCCTTCTTTAATATCTCAGAAGTCGAGAAAGTGGCAGAATGGCAACTACCCAACCCAACAGCTAGACCCAAGCCATTAAAAGCTATTGCGTAAAGTATCACCTTTTTATTACACTAATACTAGTTGACATACTAGGTTAACTAGTATTAGTATTAAACCATCACCAAGACATTAATACCATGACTAAAGTTAAAAAACTCTCGGACTCGCTACACCAAAGAGTTTTAGGCTACAGTCCCGCACCTTGGACAGCCAAAGTATTGAAGACAGCAGAAGACAACTGGCGTAAAGCAGGCTTATTGGATGCAGAAGACTTGACCGAACTGGTAGAACTTCCTTTACCTGAGTGGTTTGGTAAATATCAGGATATGCTCAGTAAAGCGGTTTTTAAGTATGGCATACCTCATATTGTACGCTTAGACGCTTTTGCACAAATAGACATCCCAGAGATACCCGAAATAGCTCCATATTCTAAAGTTTCTGGCTGGTACAAGTGGACGGGCAATAGTTGGAAACCGGGAAAAATAGCCGATGACAGCACTCTGGTTATAGACTTTGAAACGGTTAATGTACCTACTGATGACTACAAAGATGTTTGGTGTCCCGTCTGTGCAGTAGCCTACACTATCGATGGTGACTGGTTTTTATGGTTGGCAGATCTGGATAACCTGACAACTACCATTGACTTTCCCAAAGGCTGTACAGTTATTAACCATAACGTACAGTACGATCGCCAGTTTTTAAGAAGTGAGTACTATTACAAAGACTCAGGCAACCGCTTCTTTGACACTATGGCAGCTTGGATCGCTTGCCGGGGTATTTCAAACCAGCAACGTCCTGTGTTACTTAAGACTGAGGAAACCTACCGCCCTGACTGGTGCGATGAAACCGCTACAAATGGCTTAGATGCTGTTTATCAGTTTTATTTTGGTGACGATCTCGACAAAGGTGTTAGAGATGCCTTAGTCGCTGAAGGTTTACCGTTTGTCCGTAAAAACCTCTCTGATGTAGTGAAATACTGCCTTAAGGATGTACAAGCAACTATTAAGGTATTTCAGGCAGTATACCCGGAAAATAAGCGCCATAGACCTTCTTTAATATCTCAGACAGCACAGTTACTCTTGGGGTCTTGTTGGTTGCCTTTGGATGGCGATCGCTTTCCTGAGTATTACCCTAAAGCTGAAGCTGCTTTTGATGCGGTGATGTCGGTAGTAGATGCCCGTATCGCTGAAAGATGGGCAGAAGTTTCAGAATGGGTGCAAACTTACTACAAATGGTCAGACGATAGCATCAAAGCTTTCAAAGCTAACCCAGATCAGGTGTTGGCAACTTATTTAAACCAAGTGCCGCTACAGTGGCGATCGCTAGACTGGACACCCGGACTATCCGGCAAAACCAAGGGACTACCCAAATGGTTTAGGACTACTAAGCTAGAAGACTTAACCTTAAAGTCGAGACTGACTCCGATACTTTTAGAGCTTAAATGGCGTGGTGAGGATGTTTTATGGAATAACGATCTAGGCTGGCATACTGAAAGCTTTGGTTGTCTACCTCACCCGGAAAAGCGGGGGCAAAAAGTTACAGACATCTTTGCTAAAGGCTTTATTCATGCTGTAGAAGAAGACGTTTTGACAGCGCCAGGGGGACTGCAAGAGTTACTAAGGTCTGTGATGTCTACGATCAACTGGGTATCTTTAAGAAAGAGAGTTGCAGCCATCCACACCGAGCAACTAGAAGGCTATCCAGTAGTTTTACCTCAGCTAGTGGTCACAGGCACAATAACGGGCAGATGTGCGGACAACCTTTGGCAAGTAGCAGCCAACCCCAAAAAAGCCCGGATAGGGACAGAGTTAAAGTCGATGCTTTCCCCTATGAAGGGTTACACCTTTGTCGGTGCTGACGTTGACAGCCAAGAACTATGGATCGCGTCGTTGTTGGGTGATAGTATTTCTGGCTTTTGCGGTTCCACTGCGTTAGGTTTGGCGGTAACTATCGGGTTAAAAGAACAAGGATCGGACGTTCATAGTTTACAGGCAACTAAAGCAGGTATTAAGCGAGATCTGGCTAAAAACATGGTGTATGGCATGGTTTACGGCTTAGGGCTTAAAGGATGTACCGACTATCTCTTAAAAGCTCTACCTCATAAGTCAGACGGGGAATGTAAGCAGATGGCTCAACAGTTCCTTGATGTCTTCAAAGGGGTTAAGTCAGACCATACAGGGCATTACATGAACGGTTTAGCGTCTGACTGTTTCAACGTTTTAGAGCAGGCAGTAAAGAAACCAGGTCAACCAACACCAGTTTTAAAATGCAGAGTTACTAAGAGTCTCGACGGTACTAAGGACTATCAGACAACCAAGATCAACCGAATAATACAAGCGTCAGGAGTTGACTTTCGGGATATGTTGGTCTGTCTGCAACGTCTTTTTTATGACCTGCTAGGGATCGATGGTCGTCTGTTAATGACTATTCACGATGAGATCAGGACTGTGGTAGCAGAAGAAGACAGCTATAAGGCAGCTTACGCGCTACAACTGGCACATTTAGCCGTTAGAGCCTCATTTATCGATAGTTTAGGCTTAGACTGCATACCTGCTAACGTTGCTTGGTTCTCAGCAGTTGACATCGATCCTTACTGCCTGAGAAAAGATCCATCCGATCCTCAACTTACACCAAGTCAGACAGAGCCGATCGCTAAAGGTCAAGCGGTATCGCCTAAGCAGTTGTTTGAATACCTGCAAAACAACCCAGAAACTTTATTCTAAAACCTTGTACACAACACAGGTCAACCTGTATTAGAATAAGGGAACAGCTTACAAATACCAGGGGGCTAACCATTCCCCCTGGATAAACCAAGACATTAACTTATCAACACTAGCCATAGGTCAACGTAAGTATGAGCTACAGCTACAGCGATAATATTGCCTCTATTATAGTCATTCTGGGCAACTCAGGAGCAGGCAAAGACACGGTTACAGAGGTGTTAAAAGCCGAAGTGGGTAACTGTATCGTGCATAAATGGTCTGCACCTATGAAGAGAATGCTTGAGTATGCTTACGACTTGCCTACTGGTAGCTTAGAGGATAGAGAGATCCGATCGCAGGAAGTGCCAGATATGCCGGGGGTAACTTATTTAGACCTGATGGTAAGATGCTTTGAGTTTTTCCCAAAAATAGACCCTTTAATGATGATCAGAAAAGTTTTTCGAGCTATTCAGTCAGATGTAAAAAATAAAGGGAAAATAGTTATCTCAAATGACTTACGTAACCCACTAGAAGCTGAGGCGATCGCTAACTTGGCTATTTATTATCCTCTACACATCATAAGAGTAGAACGAAAGGGCTGCAAAGGTTTAAAGTCTGATAAGTTCCTTAAAACCAACTACCAAACTTTGTTAAAGGTTGCTAAAACTGCCCATATTGTTAATAACAATGGAACGTTAAACGACCTCAAACAAGCTACGAAAATGTTAATAAATGTCCGTTTAAAACCCTTATTACAGGAGACTAAAAGCAGTGTGTTCATTGGTCAACTTGGCTAGAGAGTATGGTATCTACTTAGATGCCTTTACTAAGAAAAGACTTGAGTTATTATCCTATAGCAAAGTATTAGCTGTAGGTATTGTAAACTGGGACGATCGTTATAACAGATATACTCAACAAGTGAGAGACAAAAATATCGTTAGGTTCCCTGATAACTCGGAACTACATCAACAGTTGATGATAGATCTAGATACTTTTGAGTTTCAGGCTGAAGAGTCCCCAGACAAAGCTTTGTACTGCTACACCATTGGAGAGGATAGTGAGTTACATTTCTCCATTTTTTCACAGCCTAAACAGCATCTAGCCACAGCTTGTTAAGCTTTTACTGGTTGACCTGCATTGTTTGCTAGTGTTATAGTAAAGAGACAAAGCAAACACCAAGACATTTAACTTATGACAGTAGCCACAGCTAACCCAAGACATCTGAGCAACAGCAACGAGCATTTTACTCCAGACTGGCTATTAGATGCTGTCAGAGAGGTTTTAGGCAGTATTGACTTAGATCCTGCTAGTTGTGAAGAAGCAAACAAGCGGGTAAACGCTCAGATGTTTTATGATGCTGACTCTTGCGGGGTCGGTGCGTTAGGTCTTGACTGGGATAGTAGAGAGGTTAATGAGGCTGGTCAACTAGTTGTTAAGCCTGCTAATGTGTTTTGTAACCCACCAGGCGGTAAGGTAGCGAATAAGTCTCAGATAAAGCTTTTCTGGAATAAGTTGATCGAGCAAGTAGAAAAAGGAAATATCCGACACGCGCTATTTTTGGCGTTTTCTGTCGAGGCGTTACAGTCCACACAGAAGAAAACTGACAAGGCTATGTTAGACTTTCCGGGCTGTATGTTCAAAGACAGAGTGGCTTATGTTCAACCAGGGGGAAGTATTGCTAAGTCACCACCTCACAGCAGTTCTATCATTTACATTCCTGGTACTTTTGACGCTACCGATCGGTTTTTCCGGGTATTTCATGGCAAGTTAGGCAAGTGTTGGAAACCTGTAAACGGTCATTTAGTAAGGTAAAACACAGAACTGTAGGCTGATAAACATCCTTCGTTAACTAGTTATTATGTCCTTAACGGATACCGCGTAGTCCTCAAAACAATAATGCTCTTAATAGTAGAGACTCAAAGCCCTGCTTTCAACCGAGCAGGGTTATTTTCTTCCCCGCGTGTTTTTGAAGCTTAACAACCTTTCCGAAAATATGTGCGATCGGAGTCCCAAAGTTTTTTATTATTATTTTCAATGTTTGTTAGGAAAAACACACAACTATAGCATGATAAATATTCTTGGTTAACTTATTAAGATGCAAATACAGAATTCATCAAAACTATGCTCCTGACGGCGAGTATTTCATAGCCCCGCTTTACGGCCAAGCGGGGTTTTTATTAGCAAAGAATTATAATGGTTGCTGTTGATGGTTTACAATATTTTAGTTAGGAAAAACACAAAACTTAAGACTGATAAATAAGCTAGCTTAAAGAGTATAAACTTAAATAAAATTACTAAAGCTATTCGTATGCTGAAGAACCCTACTTTTACAGAGTAGGGTTTTTTATTTGTAGCTAAACCAAGTTTTCTCTATGAAAATTTACTAAAAAATATATAACCATAGCATGATAGACAGGCTTGGCTAACTAGTTAAGATGTGTTTAAAGGAAAACATAACAATTATCCAAAGTGCTATTTTATAGACCCTAACGATCAACTTGGTAGGGTTTTAATTCGTCAATTATAGGTTACTTAAATTATTAACTTATGACTCACAATAATTAATATCAAACAGTTTTATCGTGGTTCAGTAAGGTTAGCAACAACTTTTACTAAATCATCAATATCAACAGGTTTAGATAGATGTTTCTGAAAACCTGCGGCAAGTGAGCGAATACGAGCGTCATCCCCAGTAGCCCCCGTCACAGCGATCGCAGAAATATTTTTACCTCTTTGTGCTAGACGGGCTTTTATCTCACGAACCAACAAACATCCATCTCCATCTGGTAAGGTAATATTGCTGATTACAATATCTACTTCATAGCTTTCTATTATATCTAAAGCTTCACTTGCAAAAGTTACTGTTATTATCTCTGCTCCTACTTCTTCAAAGATAATATTATATAAGTCTCTTGTGTCTGGATCATCTTCTACTATCAAAACTCGAAAACCTTTTAAAATTTGTTTCGGTATATTGTCATTAGCCATTTTTTCCTTTTTTATGAATTTTGAGTATAATCTATAATGCTTGTTCACAAATGGTCAAAACATCAGGCTGACAGCGTTTGATTAACACTTCAAGAACTTGAGAATTTTCACTTTCTAAATCCTCAACATAACCTAAACTAGCTTTCTTGGCTTCAACAAAATGTTGGAAAGAGCCAAAATAGTAAACGCAGAAAGGTTTAGCGGTAGTAATTTCTACCCACCAAGGCATATCCTCATTGGATAACTCTAATTGAACTGCTACTTTCATTACTGTTTTATATTGTTTGCAACACCTGATATCGTTTGTTCTTAAGTGTTCTACAAAACAAGTGATAATAAAAACATTCTTTAGTAGTATTAAATGTTAAGTTTAATTGTATGAAAGCAAACTAAGAGCTTTTATTGCAAGAGGAGTAAACCTCTAAATCACTTCTAGTTAACTCTAACAACGTAGGTTTAGTGAAAAGTTTAAAACCTATGTTACCTGAGAAAGTATTAGCTAAAAGACTAGAACAAAAACATACTGACTATGACTACTACAAGGAAGCTTGGGAAACGATCGCACAACTAAGAGAAGGATCGCCAGCTATTCTTCAAAATGCTACTAAATATTGCCCTAGACGACCGGGGGAAGCTGAAGACATTTACCAGATAAGGCTTAGTAAGTTGTCTTACACTCCGTTGATGAGTTATCACATCTTCCAATATGTCTCTAAGTTAATATCAGCGCCCGTCTATTTATCTGGGGTTGAAAATGAGAGTTATTGGGCAAAATGGCGATCGTCAGTGGATGCCAAAGGTTTAGATGAGCTTGGCTTTTTATCTAATATTTTCAGTTGCTTACTATATTTCGGTCGCTGTTACATCGCCTTAGATTTACCGAGTCAGGTCAAAAAATACCGATCGCACTGGGAAGCACAGGACGATCAAACTATGCCTTATGTCTTGCTCTATGAGCCTTTAGACGTTCTTAACTGGTCTGACGATAGTTGGTACATCACAAGACAAGTAGAAACCACAGGGGACGCGCTAGACGAGCCTAAGATCGTCTGTAGATGGCTGGTAAGGACAAAGGAAGAAGTTAGCCGATATTCAGCCGAAGTTAAGGTTAATTCAGCAGGTAGACCTGTTGAGATCCTATCTGATACCAAATGGCTACCGATAGACCACCCTAACGCCGTAGTTTACCAAGATAGCCAATGGTTACACGGCTTAGGCAGATGTCCTATTTTATGCCTTGAGTTACCCTCAGAAGCTTGGATCGGTAAAGCAGTCTATAGAAAACAGGTGCAACACTTACAAATAGAGTCAGCATGGACGGATACAGGAACGATGGCGGGTATTATTCAGAGGTTGTACACGCCTACACCGCCCGTTGCACAGACCGATCCTAGAGTTGTTTACCAGCCTCAACCTGACTACAACCAACTGAGTAAAGCCGATAACGCCCACATTCTGATCGGGTCTAACTTTGAGTTTAAAGAAAGCTCTGGGAGTGCGATCGGTAACTTATCCTCTCAACTGCAAATAATAGAAGGACAGTTGAAATACTTAGCCTCTATGAGTTTTGCCAGTGTCACCAAAGGGGCTGTTATGCAGTCTGGAACGTCTAAAGGTTTCGATATGGCGATGATGGCTGATGCGATGAAAGCTTACGGGGCAAAGGTTAGGCAGTTTTATGAGGACATTTTACAGCTTGTCGCCAAACTATCGAACTCATCAGAAGACATCAGAGTACATGGTCTGAGTACATATTCTGTAGACAACCTGGAAACTATGCTAACTCAGGCAGAAAAGCTGGAAAGTTTACCGCTTTTACCGCCTACAGTAAAACGCATCTGGTACGGGAAACTAGTTAACCTGCTAGTTGGTACTGTTTCCCCTGATGTTTCAGTGAAAATAGAAGAGGAGTTAGACAGCATCTTAAAAGAAGAGTTCAATAAATGACGTGGTAGCCATAGTTAGATATTCAAAAAGCTATGGCTCAAAATACTGTCACAGTTAACTTAGTTGCTAATAACTTTGTTACAGGTGCTATTCAAAATATTAAAAACTCTATTGGAAGTTTAAGCGGTACAGCTAACAGTTTCGCCGCTAACTTTATGGCTAACCTTTCAATGGTTGGCTTAAACCTTGCTATTAACAAAGTTAGAGAACTGGGTAGCACCATTGTAGAGACTAGTAAGCTGCAAACTACAATGTTAGCGACCGCCTCAGACGTTGGGACTAACTTAGGGGTCGGTTTTGATAAAGCTAAAAATGTAGTTGCTCAGACTAATGATGAGATCGCTAAAATGGCGGCTGCTCTACCTGGTACTACAGCCGGATACAACGCCGTTTTTAATAGTTTGGCTGGTACTTTGGCTAAACAGTTTAGAGGCGATACAGAGCAGTTTTCTCAAGTGGCGATGGACATTACAAAGCGCGTAGGGGTACTCGCTTCTATTCGTAATGTTGACCCTGGTCAGTCTGGGGCTGTTATCGAAAGGTTGATCAATGGTTCATCAGGTTTTGCAGAACTGGCACAAAATGACATCTTGCAGAAAAATGCTGTGTTTAAGCAGGCGCTAATAGACCAAATGACCGCGCTTGGCATTGACCAAAAGCAATGGAAACAGTTAAGTAACGATGTCAGGCTAGGTATTGTCCGAAAAGCTTTAACTGTAGCCACTCCAGACACTTTGATCGATGCTTTTAACGGGACTGTAGACAGCACGATCGAGTCTATTAAGTCCAACCTGTTCGATCCAATGATCGGGGTGTTTGGCTTTCTGCGAAAAGTCCCCAGTGCTGAAGGTCGAACGGTGATCGATGCTGTACAAGGCTTTTTACAAGCTTGGTTAGGCTTTTCTGAGTCAATGGGTAAGTTAGCATCGCGTCTGGGGTTTAACTTCGATCCGTTGGAACCACTGATCGGAGTAATAGACTTTTTAGCTGACATCGGCAATACTGCCCACCTGTTGATCACTGATAGTCCTCAGAAGGTTTTTAAGAACCTGAGTGGTAACGTTGAGGACTGGGTAAAAAACTTTTCTAACAACTTCACTGATGCGATCGCATCTCTGCCCAAAGTCGATCCGGTTGCTATTGGCTACTTTTTCGCTCAAGTGGTCAACCAAGTTAATGACCTGTTTAACTCAGTTCTGAATAATACTGACTGGTCTGCTTTAGGTTTTGCGGTTGGGGACTTTATCGGTAAAGCTGTGGTTGCTTTTGGGGCATTCTTAGTTAGCCGTGACTGGTCAGACATTGGTCAGCAGTTTTTAGCCGTTGTTTTAGCTGCTATTAAGTTGATTGGGGGGTTGATCCTTGGTGCATTGAATGGGTTACTTAGCGCCGTAAGAACTAACCTCTATGATGCTGCTATCAGACCACTACAGGACATTGAGAACCTAGTTAACCAAACTTGGCAAGGTATCATCAGGTTTTTTAAAGGTCTATACGATAAGGTAACTAGCTGGTTAACAGATATAGTAAACCAGTTAAAACCTCAGAACGTGCTTAGTAACTTAGGCGCTACTGTAATACCGCAACCTATACAGCAGGCGGTCAGCAGTGCTACACAAGGGGTAGGTGGTATAGGTCAAGCTGTCATAGATGCTGTAACAGCGCCTATCAAAGGGTTAGGGAACTTAGGGCAAGGACTACTAAACCGCGTCACAGGTCAGCAGAATAAGCCAACGACTGACCAAAATAGACCAAATAACAACCAAGTTAGACCAACAGTTAACCAGCGTAACGTAACCAATAACAATCAAACTACAACAACCGTCGATCAGCGCCGCGTCAGCAATACTGTCAACCAAGTTAGACCAGTCTCTAACCCAAGGGTACAGGTTAACTTGCCTAATATATTGGCTAGTGTACCTAGACAGTTAACTGGTATTTCTTCTATAACTCCTTTGACTACTAGCAGAACTAACCCAACTGCTCAAAATAGAGTTAACCAGAGCCTAGTTAACCCTGTGGCTGCTTTACCCATCAGACAGCCTCAAGTTCAAAATAGTACAGCTAGGACTCAACAGGTCAACCATTTTAACCCTCAAGTTAATGTTGAGATGACAGGTACAGACGCTAACCCGGATGCTGTAGCACAGGCAGTTATGGACAGGATAACGGTAGGATATCGCAGCTTTTTAAGGCAGCAAATAGCGTAATATGTACCAGGAAAATGTAGTAAACAAACTAGCTAAAACAGAAGCTTCTCAGGTCTGGGGTAAACTAACAGGAACTAAGACGACTTGGGACTTTTTAGTAAACCCTGAGACTATAGACTGGGATCATTCTGGGGAATATAGCAAGCTACCAGTTTTAAACACTGAGCAACCATTAGTTAAGTATAAATATTCTGAAAGTGTCGTAGCTTTTCCCAGAGTTTTGTTTGTTACCAAGGATAATAATAGGGACTTAGACCCTTTATTAAAAGCCTTGGTTGACTTAGTAAAACCTGTGAAAAATGGGGATAGTCCAGAGCTTTTAAAAGTAGAGTTAGGAGAGGTAAAGATCGCTAGATGCTACTTAAAAGGGGTAAAAATAACTGAGCAACAGTGGCGATCGGGTAAATGCGTAATGGCATCTGGTAGCCTTGAGTTTATCTTAGCGCCTGAGATACCAAAAACAGTTATAGAAAGCAATAACACCACTCAGTTAACCGAGAGAGAACAAGCGAGTAATGCTCAAAAAGTTAAAGATGCTGTGACCAATAATAAAACCTTAGCGACTCAGTTAAATGTAAAACCCAGTGATACCTTTAACGTTAACTCTAGTGGTCAAGTTTCTGTTAGTGGTATCAATGGGGGTAGAGTTAATATTGGTAGTCTTAGCGATATTTTAGGTAGTAGTTTAAGACCTGGTTTAAAAGGACTATAACTTTCCTTGGTATTTTGCCAAACGTCTACTGAGTTCTAGTTCTAAAGTGTTAATAAAGCCTTTTAAAATGGTTGTAGACTGGTTTAGAGCTATTTCCATTCGGTAGTTTTGTCTGAGGTTTTTTATTAAAGCCTGAGCGTCTTTTCGGCTCAATTCCGTATGTTTATACTCTGAGATAAGCTTTAGTATTTCCTGAGTTCTTTCAGCTTTAGAACCATCAGCAAAATAGCCATTGTAAACCAGGTCTAGGTCTATCCCATACCTTATCCGTAAAACTGCTGTTTCGATCGCTTCTTGTGCATCATTAACCATTACTTAAACCCTTTATTGCTACACCTTAGTTCTGAGGTTTCTTTAACCTTTCTTGTTTCAAGTTTAACACAGGTCAACCTGTTATGTCTACATAAAATGGATGATATTTATCAGGCTTTATCACAAGCGGGTAAAGCTTTTCACGATGTACAAGAGCTAATAGGGCGATCGCAAGGAATACAAAGCGCCGTAGTCCTCAGAACTGAAGACCCTGACGGATACGGTAGGATACAGGTTTTACTGCCCTCTAAGGCTGCACGATCGGAGTCTGACTGGATATATCGACTGATGCCTTGGCATGGTTTGAGCGTTCCCGATCCATTGCCGGGGGATGTTGCTATGGTTGGCTTTCTGGATGGAGATCCCCATAAAGGCGTTTTACTGGGTATCGTTACCAATGACTCTAACCCTGCTGATCAAGAGAAAAGATGGCGATATTATTTAGGCGAGAAAGTCTTTTTAGTAGTAGCTGAAAAGTATTTGAGCTATCAGGTAGGTAATACTTTAATCTACCAAGATGCTGAAAATGATAGTGTAACTTTAAAAGCGGGGGATACTACCCTAAAAATAGATAAAAATGGGGATGTAAACTTTACTAATATTAAAAACTTTAGGATAAACGGGAAACAAGTTTTAACTATTGGTTCTAAGGATGATGACGGAGATTACAGCATAACAAGAGGCTGGTAAAACTATGGCAACTACTAAAAAGGAAACTGGTTTTAACTACCCTTTGAGCTTCGATGCTTATGGCTCTATTCTGTTAGTTTCAGATTACCCAGAAAGGGTTAAGCAGGCTATGTTGTCAGCACTATTAACCAGGCTTGAGGAAAGGGTATGGTTTCCAGAATACGGACTAAACGATCGCGAGTTTAGAGCAGCTTACCCATTGCCGCAACAGCTACGCATTATCAGAGAATGCTTAGATCTGGCTTTAGCAGGTTTTCCAGATGTTAGTTATCTTCTCAGAGGTGCGATCTTAGAAGGCGGTGAGGTTTATCTAGAGGTACTTTACCAGGTAGCAGAAGAGGAAGAAAAAAGCTTAGGTTTGTATTTATGAAATATGAGGATATCCAGAAAATACAGCTAGATCCCGATGATGATGAGGCATTATTACAACAAGCATTTTTAAGGGTAAAAGCTGCTAGTAATAACCGGATAACAGACTTTACTTTAGGTAGTCCTGTATCTGCATTATTAGAAGGGCAAGTCTTTGCAATGGCTGAGTTATTCTGGTATTTAAACCAGTTACCAGAAGCTTTGGCTATTGAAGTTTTTAGGCTTGCTGGTATTCAAAGATCTTTAGGAACTAAGGCAACCGGGGATGTTACTGTTCTTTTAAATGCACCTTTAAGAGATGCTTTTATCATTTCAGCAGGTTATCAAATACCTTACAAAGATAGTTATTTTGTGACAACTGAACAGCTAGTTATTCCAGCCGGGGCTATTTCTGGAGATGTGGCAATAGAAGCGGCAACAGAAGGATCGTCATTTAATGTTGCAGCTTACGGCTTAGTCGTTCCTAACCCTGGTTTAGCTTATGTACAAAGCATTTATAACTTAGAGAATATTGTAGGCGGTAGCGACTTAGAACCGTTAGACACTCTGGTAAAAAGAGCGCAGTTTGTTTTACGTTCTAGAGAGGTTTTAGTTTCTAAAGAGGACTTTGAACAGGCAGCACAAGACCTATTAGGTGCGGGATCTAGAGCTAGTTGTGTTCCTTTGTTGATGTCGAATAAAGAAACTAAAGCGCCGGGGCAAGTCCACTTATTTCTAGTAGATGGTAGAGGGGAGCCGCCTAGTTTAGCTACTTGTAATACTATCAAAAATGCTTTACAAGAAAGGTCTTTTGCTGCTAGTTCAGTTTGGGTATCTCCTGTTAACTTAGAACCCGTTTATGTTGAGGTGACAGCAACGACTGAGCAGATAAGTATTGACTTAGCAAATAGATGCTATGAAGCTTTGAAAGAATATGTTAACCCATCTGGTACTTATCCATTAGGCGGTAGTTTGTTCATCAATGAACTTGAATATATTTTTAGAACTGTAGCAGGTATTACTAGGGTTGAGTCAGTTTTGATCGATGGACAACCTTTAAATAGGGCTATGCCAAACCTTTACAGTACGCCACTTATAGACACTTTGGCAGTGTCGTTAGTTCAGCCAGATAGTGTTAACTACACTTATTATTTGGGTAATGGGACTGGAGATACTGACTGACTAGTTACTGTAAATAAAATTGCTTAATATAATTAAAATGTTAGCCTAGTGACTACAGTTAGGACGAAACATTGTAAAGGTGTCAATGCCATTTATATTCAATTTATTTGTTGTGTAATAGCCAAAGTGTTGATATAAAGTTACATTATATGGATTTGCTGTCTCAAGATATATCCCCGTTGATAGGGAATGAGTTTTTGAAAGTGCATGAAGGGTATCAAGTAGAGGACGAGCATATCCTTTCCCTTGAAAAAGTGGATGTACACCCAATAGGGATAAGTAGTAATGAGGTTCTTGAGGATGGTATGGAGCTAGGAGTCTTAGATTGTCCAAAATATTCCAAGCTACAAAGGGACTGATACCGAAAATTACTTGTCGTAACCAACGAATCTGCTCCCTGATAGGTAAGTGGTTTTCTGGTTCTTGAAACACTGCCACTGCTATCACTTGAGAATCTTTGATTACAGCCAAAATTGGCTGTTTAGCCGCTACTTGCATAGTTATGGTAGCCCGAAATAGCAAATATAGAGAAGTAAGAACCTTTTTCCCTTTTGCTTTTGTTTTACAGATTTGACTAAGACCAGAACTATCCTCAAATGCCATTGCTAAGAATTCTGCAATTTTGTTGATTTGTGTTTCATCAGGTTTAATCAAGTTAATTTGCATTTTTACCTACCTATACCTATTTTTATGACGGAGGAGAAATTACCGATATAGAAACTAACTATGCCTAGTAAAATTCCACTAATAACATCTAGAAAGTAGTGCTGTTTCACAAACATAGTTGACAAGATTATTGATACCACAAAAACACCCATTGGCACTTTTAAGTTTGGAAAAATCTTAATCCAATATAGAAAAGAAATAAGCGATAAGGCTACGTGCAAGCTAGGAAAGCAATTGTATGGTTGGTCTTTAGAATATATAAATAGTACAAGTTTAGAAAATATATCTGTATCATTAATGCTAGGACGTGGTACATGAGTTTGGTAAACAGCATAAACTATAGCTGCTATCGCTTGACAAAATACAAATGATATAGATATTTCTTTAAAGAGTCTAGTAAAAAAAATGAAGTATAATAGTGTAATTACCAAAAATGGGATATATAAGATATAAGGAACACTAAAAATTGGTATTAAAGGAATCCAGTCATCTATTTCTAACTTAATTATGTGTACCGCTTCTGTTGGTTTGTTTAACGATGGATACAATAAGAAGCTTAGAAAAACTAACAAGGCATAAAAGCTTCTAAGAATTTTTGTTGAATTTAACACTTGATTACTCCTTATTTTGGTTGTGTATGTTCATGTTACTGGATGTTATTACCATAATGCACCGATATTTCTTAATATTTTGATAGCGGGAAGCAATAATGTTATAAATGTAGGAAAAAATATAGGATGCCTACGTAGAATCTTATTAAATATATTTATGGGAATATAATTTTCTATAAGATAAGATGATTCATGAATAATTTTTAGTTCATTTAACTTGTCTTCCAGTTTTGTATAGACTTCTTCATAATAAAAATAACCTACTGTTATAGTAATAACTCCAGTAATCATTATCAGACAATAAGCCCAAAATGCTCCGGTTTTACCCACGATTGAGAGAGTTTCTTGAAACAAGAACATTTCGCAGAATACAATTATTGCACTACAAAAAAACAAGGAAGAATATATACCTGCTACAGCAATAAATTTTATAGAGAAGTAATCCAATGCAGGGAAATTATAGGGAATCCCGTAAGCATGAGCTTGAGCAATGCTATGAATAGAATCTAATACTTTAATAACCGAACATTTTAAAATATTTAATGTACTTCCATTTTTCAAAAAAGCATAAAAACTGATCGAGAAAACAAAAATAGCTAATCCCAAAAAATTAACAGCAGAATATAGTAAATAACACAAATATGGGTATTCATAAGAGTTAAAATAACTTTTAGGCTCTCCAGTCTTTTTATTGCGTTTTTTAAACCGTTTCCAATAAGATCCATACTTTTCAGGTGGATCTTTGAATTCTTTTTTTTCTAAGTCTTTAAGAATATTTGGCCCTTTTGAGAAGTGAATCCAACCCAATATGTATAAACTTATTAGCAATAAAATGAGGATAACACAATAACTAATATTTAGGAAGCTATATTCTATTTTAGTGGCTGTGTCGAGACGAAAAAATTCTCTAGTCTCTTTGCCAAATACATATATAAGTAAATATAGGGTATTTCCGATTAAAATCCAGCTACGGTTGAACTCCAGCCAGAAGCCTTTTTCTCCTCGATATGTAGATTTCCATATATCGCTGCTGTATTTTCTATAAGCTAAGTGGAGTGATATAGCACTTATGCCTAAAAAGATGAATCCAATTCCAATTACCGAAACTATAAAAGCCATAGTTTCTCCTAATATTGCTCTAATAATTAAGGCTTTTCTTGATTTTGGTTACTGATACTAGCCCTGCCTGATTGAGATAATATATTAAGAATGGTTTTCAACTCTTTACTATCACTAATATCAGGATCAAAATTATTAGCGACCCCTCTTCTCAAAAAACTGTTTAAATCGCTATTATAGATAAATTTTTTGCAATCAGGATATTGTTCTAATAAATTATTGAATTGATCAGTTTCAGATTTCTTAGTTTGAGCATTTAATATTTGTATCAATTTGCTCATAAAAAAGAAATTAAGTGTAGGCAGCATATCATATAAATCGGGGAAATATATTTGTATAAGTAAAACTTTGGCTAACTTGGGTAGTAGGTTTTGTTCTATTTTCAGGTCTATAGCTATATTTTTTACTAGATACCAAGCAATAATAAATTGCTTGCTACGACGCAAATTCCCTTTAGTAGCTATCAGAAGCATATCCCATATATCATCCTCTGCTGGAGCAATTTCATATAAAGTATCTTTCAGAACCGATTTTACAGCTTGTGAATCTTTATCTGGCAAGAAAAAGTTAAGTTGTATGATTTTTTCTACATATTCTTTGCCAGTTATAGTAGAGTCTTTATACCGTTGAGAAACTGCTTGCTCTATAACTCTTTTATCAATTCCTATAAAAAACACACAACGTGATTGATCTAAATAAAGTTTTAGTGCTTCTAATACCGCAAGTGCATTTTCTGGTAAGCAACGATCTAGGTCATCAATAAAAACAAAAAGTTTTTTGTTTTTATCTTCTCCTAAATAAGCTTGAACTATCTTATTAAAGTTAGTTTCAAATTCATTGATAGCTGTGTAATGATCGCTCAAGGCTTTAATTAAATCTAACTCGCGTAATTGGTCTTGTGGAAGTTTCAGATCATCTTGTGATAATTCCACATCAGTATATTTCTTTATTTGTGTTCTGATTAGCCCCGTGAAAAGCTCTTTAGATATATCATAAGCGTGTAGCCCTATATTTTTAGCAAGCCTTTTAATGTCTTCATTAAGTACTTTATTATCTCTGGTGTTATTTTCCAGTTCAACTAAAATAGTTTGAATTAAAGCATTCCAAACCGCTTCTTTTTTATCATATTTCCATGAATTGAACCAAATCGTTTTCTGAGATGCCGAAGCTTGTGATTCAATTTGACGCATTAAAGTAGTTTTTCCACTACCCCAAGATCCAAAAATTCCAACAGTAAATGCTCCCTCTTGATTTTCTGTTACTCTCATGGCTATATCAAGTAACTGTTTGGCATACAAAGTGAAATTTAGATGAGGGTCTTTACTAATTCCATCACTATAGGGAATAGGATTAAGCATAATTCTTTGAAACTTTAATATGGATTAAATTATTTAATTATATATTAACACAAAAAAAATGTCAATAGAGGTATTTGCAATGGAAAAGAGGTGTAAAAACCAGAAGATAAGTAGGTAATAAAAGTTATAGGGCTTGATTACTTTAAGTGTAACTGGACTCATTAGATAATTATTCTTTGCTAAACCGTTAGATCCGGAAAATCTGAAAATATTTTTGAACAAGAATGACCAAACCAAGCCTAGTAGGGTCAAGGAATCGATCAATAACACGCTGGTTGATTTACAAAAGAGCTATTCTGATGAGTTATATGATCAAGTATGCGAAGTTATATATTGTCAGCTTTTCTACATAAGACTGCGGATTATTTCGTAAAGATTTAAGTGATTATATAACTTCAGTTTTTTCTACTCTTCTGAATAGTCCTCAATGTCTTCTGTTTCCTTGGGTTTTCCCTCGTGCGAACCACTTTGACATTCTTGTAACATACCTGCTGAAATATCCAAAACTCTTAAAGTATTTTGTAACTCTTCAGCTACTCTTTGAGCATCAGTATCAGAATAGTTAGACCTTTCTAAAATACGTGCAACACGGGCATTAGAAAGACTAAGCCTTCTTAGTGATGCTGCGTTAGTTTCTAATACTTGCGAGTTCGTTCTAGTAGTTAAAGTTAAGGTTTCCATTAACCTTAAATGTTTGGCGATCGCATCTTTAACCCCTCTCCAAATAAGAAAACCAACTACACACCAAGAAACTAAAACAGCAAAAGCACCGCTATTAACGATCTTTGCTACATACTCCCAAGTTGTAACCGATGATGGTTCGGGGGTAGGTTGTTGAACGATAATAACCCTTTGATTAGAGCTTTCTTGCTGTTGATCTTGACCTTTAGCAGGCACTATATTAATGTTAGCCATCACCTAACCTTGAACACTTCCTACATTTATTTAGTAATATCAGATGTCGGTTTTTTAGGGTCTACAGTAAGTGTAATAGTAGTCGGTTTAGGCTGTTCTTGTCCCTGTTCCTGTTGTTTTTGTTGCTGTTGTTGGATCTCTCTTTCTATCTTATTTTTGGCGTGTTGTCTAAGCTTTTCTCGATATAACGTCTGTGTTTCCACATTATTTTCATACCTAGCTATAAAATAGGCTAAAGTATCTGCAATAATCGGAGAAATACCGGATATTTCCCCATAAATAGCAGCAAAAACAGGGTCTTCACTAGCTTTTTCTATTTTCGGTTTATCTGGGATATCTTCAGCCCAACCTTTACCAGTCCAGTAAGCATTCTCTGAAGGTCTAGGGGGAATAATACTAACGGTTTTACCATCAAAATATAAGTCATTTAATGGCATCCTTTCAAACTCGTAAACCCTAAAACCAGATGGCACATTTTCCGGGTTATCTGTTTCACCTGCAATATCATTACCTTGAACTAAAACAAACATTTTCTATTAACTCCCAATAGGAATAAAAGGTCTTAAAATAAGTTTTCCGTTTTGTCCGGGTGTACCATCAACACGACTACCCGCACCGCCAAAACCAGCGCCAAAACCACCACCTAAAGTCTTAGGATAACCACCAGCCGAAGCTTGACCAGTCACACCACCACTAAGCAAAATATTTGCGCCTGATACGTTGTTATCTGGACTAATGAGAACTACATACCCACCACCACCACCACCACCACCAGCCGCGCTGTTAGAGTCCCCAGAAGCTAACAGCGCATAACCATCACCACCATTACCGCCCTTTACAGAAACAGTTGCAGAAGGAGAAACCACGATCTTTGATAGGCTACTGAGTAAAACTAGACCACCCGATCCACCACCACCACCAGAACCACGACCGTAACCACCAGCTACCACTTTAGGAGAGCCGCCCGTATTACCGTTGGCAAAAATACCACCGTTCACCACGATATCTAAAGCAGCCTCTACCCAGAAACCACCACCGCCTTCACCACCAGGAGCAGTAACCATCGTTCCAGTATTAGAGGTAGAGCCAACAGGGGAACCGATAACATAACCACCAGTACCGCCCGATCCGTAAGCTTGCCCACCATAACCATAAGTAAAAGTCCAGTTATTCGATCCTGCTCCTGTAGCACTTGCAGAACCCGCACCGTGACCAGCTACACCACCAAAAGCACCATAACCATTAACAGGAGTACCATAGGAAGAAGCACCGGGGGCAAAAGGTGTAACGTTGACAGTCCCATCAATACGCACGTAACCAGAGCAGTAAAACTTTGCCCATTTATCGATAGTGATGGTTACACCAGCCGGAACAGTAAAGTTTCGGTAATAGTACAAACCTTGATCGAAAGTTTCCCCGTTGGTACATTCTTTGTCGGTTACGTTAGAACCACCAAAAACCTTGATAGATGAGACTCTTGGCATAATATACTTGACTGCCAAAGAGCGTAAGTCAACCACCTGAGAAATAGCACCGCCTGACGTGACCACCTTGGCAAGTCGCATCAATAAAACTGGTGGGTTATCTGAGATCTTTACAGTGCCATCAGTGTCAACATACACATAACTAGTTTTATTATCTGGCGCTACTAACTGACCAGCCGCAACCGCAAAAGAAGTACCATCAGGCAGAATAACCGAGCCTGCATTATAAGCCAGCGTCAGACCAGCTACTTTCGATACTTGTAGAGCTTTTTCGATCGCATTGAAACGAGGTTTAATAGCACTCGGATCGTTAGATAGCTCATCATCTCGTATCCGGTAATGATGCCCTAAATATTGAGGTTGATCGTCAAAGATCTGATGAAAAGCTAAATAAGCAAGGTCAGGTGTCCAAGCATCACCCTCAGAAAATGGGGTATCAGGATATAAAGCCATTTTTAGTAGTAACTTTTTAAACTTTTAACTACTACTAAAATGTCTTAAACTCCTGCATAGATGATGTAGTTTAAGACTATGCTTGGCTGAACATTATTATGTGCTGCACCATTACCAGTATTGAGAGATCTAAGGAACGGGCTTAAAGTGCTGCGATGCCAGTAACCGTAGGAACTATCACAATAGTTGAGATACGAGTACCCACCAGCATATAGATAAAGGTCATAGTATCCGCTATTACTACCTTTGGCGGGGTAAGTATTACTAGCATAGCTGTAGTTATAAGCCAAACACATCTCTAATGTATGGTTATGTGCAGGCATTTCGTTAGTAGTTAAGGTCACAGTTGCCGCACCGCCAACACCACCTAAAGTAGTTGCCCAAGAGTCTGAAACGTAAGCAGTCCAAGGGTTGCCCGTGATAGTTTCGCTGTAGTTACGTCCTATAGTGGTCTTTCCTCTGAGGTCTGGTATTTTAAAATACTGCGGATAGTCTGAGTCATAACCGTAAGTAGTACCGATCGCACTATAAAGTTGAGCGTACTTGGTCTTATCGATCATACTTCCGTCACACCTCAGCCATTTAGCCGGGATCGTAGTACCAGCAAAAGCAATGATAGTACCGATCGGGATAGTTACAGGAGCCGGGGCATTTTTTAAAGGTGCTAGTTCCCCTTGTACCCATCCCGTGTTAGCGATCAGTCCAGAGCTATTACCAGCCGGGGGAGATGGTACAGTAGGAAGTCCAGAGAAACTAGGACTATTGATGGGAGCGCGATCGCTTGGGATATCAGTTTTTCTGGCTAAAGTTTCGATAATATCCCTCAGTGCATTCATGCTAGGAGCATCGATCCGCCCATCCCATTGAGTAGCGTCATAGGGAAGATCTACCCCAGTTGTGCCTGCTCCTGTGTCACCTTTATGAGCAAGCAACTGCCAAACTGTAGAGGGACTAGTAGGCGTTACCCCAGAAACAGCGATCGCAGAACGGCAAAAATAACTCGATCCTGCATAACTGACTACATCACCTAAACGATACTGACGATCGGCCTGATACTCGCCTTTAGACCTAAATATTTGCTCTTGAAGTGCTGACCAGAACATAGTCTCATTGTAGAGCCGTCGAGTGATGGTAACGATCGCAGCCGCTAAAGCATCCCTAGTTATCCCAGTAGGCATCAAGTCAGTTAAGCGGATCGGTGTACCTGAGTCTGGTACAACAGCATGAAAAGGCTCTCCTACAGCAACCAAAACAGTTTTAGTTGTGATAGTGCCATCCTCAGCAGTTTCATTTACTTCGGTATTCTGTAATATTTCAAATAAGTAACTAACTTTAGAACCTTCTGTCTGTTCTAAGTTTAATGTTGCTTGTCCATTAACTAAAGGAACTTCGACAGGAACAGAAACGAACATTTTGCCCGTTCCTTGGTTGCCTACAGAATAGTCTAAAGTTACCCTAATAGCACCATTTAAAGGCTGACCACTAGAGTCATAAAGATCGCATAATACTTGAGTCATTTAAGTAGTTCTTTTTAACTTCTAGAACTACCAAGTAAACTTATTAAACAGGCTTTTCAAACATCAGATCACCTATGCGACTAGTACCCATATTGAAGTAAGGATAACTAACTTTAGTCTCTACAACAGCCGGGGCATAGTTCCTTAAACTTCTTTCGACTTCTTTCCAGTTTTCCCTTTGTCTGGGATACTTAAAAGGCACTCTGACCACCAGCCGCAACCTTTCCGACTCGTACATTTTGGCATTAACACCCATCTTAAAAGTCAGATAAAGTCTAGCTTTTGACCAGATATCATACTCTAACTCATGAATGTCTAAAACTTTTTTGATGCAGGCTAAAGTCCCCTTGGTACGCCAAAGGAAAACATGAGCATATCTAATAAAGTCCCGTTTAACTTTAGCAGACCATTTTACGTCCCAATAGTTACCAGACATTCCCACCAAAAACGCTAAATAGTCCAGTAAATGATCTGGACAAGTATCAGGGTCTAAATATTTATAAAAGTTTTCTAGCTGTTCCTTTTTCTCAACCAGCTTGCTATCAGTCCAACTAGTTAAAGCGTCAGCTACTTCGTTATCCTGGTAGTTTTTCTCAGGCAAACGATAAAATACTGGTCTTCCTTCAGACCATGCTTTTTGCCCATCATTCATTTATTAAACCCTTAAATAAGTTAGGTATAGCCGTTAACGTCAAGCTTTCTATACCTACCTTGTGGCGTGAATAGCACTCACTTTTTAGCAATACATTCTTGATGTACACTCAGTTTATATCACTTACTGAGCCAGTGCTACCTTATACAACCAAAAGGGTTTTTAGTCTGGATAACCTCAGTTAACCATGCCCGATCGTTTATCTCGGAAGTTCATCTAGTGCTGTTCAACTAGCAGTCAGAACGGGGATCGTAGAAGATCGTGTAAGTGGTAGGACTACTCTAGGCTTCTTATACTTTGAGGTGTTTACTACTTCACTACAGATCAGTCCGTCTTCGGTCTAACGTGCCGCTACGGTAGGCTTATGGCATCCCTGCTCTACCTCTTACGAGTTGGGTTTACCTACTCCCCGAAAGTCTATCCTTTCAGTCTTAGCTGTTGGTACTTGCCCTCTGTTCTAGGGAGCTATCCGAAAATAGCCGTTGCTTACGCCCTTCTTCCCTTCATCCCATACTAAGTAAAACCTAGCAGTCGGATGGTTTTTACTCACATAAACTAAACAGCGTTCAAAGGTTTTGTTTACTGCCTTAACGGTTGGTCTGTCGTTAAAGCAATGTTATTACCTCTGACTCTTTAAAGATAACCCTTGTTAACCTGCTTTGTCAACATATAAAAGCAAGTATTTGTACTCAACTTTAACAGCTTAGTTTTGGTTACTAGTCAGGTTTATTTTTAATGGCATTTAAGATAACAGTCACCTTAGAAGGTTTTCCGCAAGTCTGGGAAACAGGCAGAGAAATATTAGATGCTTCTGTCACCCTTGGACAGCAAGAAAAGTCTAGTAGTTGTCAGGTAACTATTGCCGATCCTACAGGCAGTATTGCAGCCGCAATGATCAAGCATACTCTAGCAGCCGGGGGTATAGCTGCTCTGCCTGGTAGTTCTGGCACTACATCAGGGGTCGCTGGTACTACAGCCGATGGGACTCAACTGGTTACAGTACAGCCTGGTAACTACCAAAAGCAGGGGACTAGTAGTAATAGTGAGGTTATCTGGAGTAATGCCCCAAAGTCGGATGCTGAGTGGGAACAGTTGATCGTCAGGGAATGTCTGAGGCAAGGGGTAACAGATAAAGGTCAGATCGCCTATATTCTCGCAACTGCAAAAGGCGAGTCTAGCATGGGTAGGGACATGGTAGAGAACGCTTCCGGTAGTGCATACGAAGGTAGGCGAGATCTGGGGAATACTTCACCGGGGGACGGGGTAAAGTATCGCGGTCGTGGTCTTGTGCAGATCACAGGTAAGGGAAACTATCAAAGGTTTTCTAAGCTTACTGGTACGGACTTGGTAGCCGATCCCGATCAAGCCACACGCCCGGATATTGCCTTATTTACGATGGTCTACGGCATGAAAAACGGCACGATAACGGGTGCTAAGTTGGGAACCTACGTAAACGGGGAAAAACGAGACTTTTACAACGCAAGAAGGACTGTAAACGGCATTAGAGCCGATCAGGTTGGCAAGTACCAAGCATGGGCTAATGAATACTACAGCCAGATCGATCGCCTCATGAGTACAGCCAAGCAAACACCTTTAAACCCTGCTCCTATTAACAAAACTACTATTGAGCCTAAGAAAACTGAGGATAAACAAACTGGTCAACCTGCAAATAGTACTACTCAAGATCCTTTAGCTACTTCTGAGGTATACAAAGGTTCTAAGCTGACTATCTCAGCAGAAGGCTACAACTGGGAGTTTTACCACCAAGGAACTGAAACCGACGATCAAGGAATGACCAAGATCAACGGGCAAGGTATTAGATGGGTGCTATCTCGACGCGATCGCAACAAAACCGAGAAAAACCTATCGCTTAAACAACTGGCTGAGAAAATAGCCAAAGCACACGGGGCAAAACTGGAATGGTTAGCAGACTTCGATCCGCAGTACACCTTCATCGATCAGACTGGTATCTCTGACTATGCCCTACTAAAAAGAGAGGCTGAACAAAACGGCTTATTTGTTTCTGAGCAAAACTTAGTAATAACTATCAAAAGCTTGAGAAACATTCAGGATAAGCAGATAGTTATCAGCCCTGGTAGTAACCTGATCGGCTATGTTATTCAGGACTTAGCACTAGACAAGCTGAAGGATGACCAAAGCTCATCGTTAGTACAACAGGACGCTAAGGTAGAGCTTGATATACTGACAGGACAGTTTAAGCAGGTTAAGCCAGAAGTCGATCCGGCAAAAGACAAGGCTAGTACAGGTAAGAAACAGGAAGAGGCAACAGGTACTTTAGCGCCGGGGCAAGATGCGATCGCCAGTCAGCAGAAAGGCAGAGTTAAGCGCGTCCAAGGTTTACCCAGTCGGTTTACTGTCGTTTCCGATCAAGCTGTCTTAGGTCTTGAGCCGTTGGATGCTGTCAGAACTACCGGACTACCAGGGGTTTTATCTCGGATCTGGTTAGTGGACTCTGTAACCCATAACTTAGGCGATGGAACCACAGATATTAACTGTTACAGTCCTATTGAGGTTATTGGTGCTGATGTACCGAGTCTGTCAAGCGGTAGCGCGGGGAATACGCCCGGAAATACTCAGACAACCGGGGCAACTCAGACTTTAAATGCTCCTAAAGGCTTTCAGTATCCGGTAACTGGCTACTCAGTAACAGATACTAGACATTTGCGATCGAGACACCCTGTTACAGGACAAACAAAGTTTCATCATGGTACTGATATCGGGACACCGATGAACACGCCCGTACACGCCTCAGCCGATGGTGTGGTTAAGTTCTCAGGGGTACAGTCAGGCTATGGAAACATTATCATTATTGAACACTCTAACGGCTGGACAACTCGCTATGCTCACTTAAACAGCTTAGGCGCTAGAGTAGGTCAACCAGTAACCAGGGGACAGCAGATCGGCTTATCTGGTAACACTGGGATCGGAACGGGCAGCCACTTGCATTGGGAAGTCAGAGATCCATCTGGCAACAGTGTTGATCCGTCAACTGTAGGTTTACCAGCTTCTAAAGGTCAGAAAATATAAGACCAGGGGTTAAAAACTAAGCTCTACAGATTGGTTTTAAATGTATTAATAGAAATAACCTAGAACCTTTATCAGTTCTAGGTTTTGTTGTCTATTAAGAGATGTTTTTAAACTGTTAAGCTGTGGTTAATAAGCGGTTAAAGTGTCGATGTATTGCTCATATAGATCTTTAGCCACTTCTGCTCTAATATCCGCTTGAGCTAATACATCAATATCTAGATACTCATCCTCAAAAGGTAACTCATTTTCTAGTTCCCACTCGCAAGGGTCTAAAGTATCCGGTACAGGCTCAAAGTTATTAAATAACCAGTCACAGATAGCCTTTTGTACTGCGTCTGATACTTCTTTGGTATCGATAGTTAACTTGGTTCCATCCTTTAAGGTCACTTGAAAAACTTCTACATCAACCCAAAACCGATCGCTATCCTCCCAGTCAATATCTTTAATGTCGCTTTCTGCGATCGGGTTTTCGGTAAGGTTGTAATGCTCATTACTGGTTACGGTTGTCATTGCTTTAAGTCCTTTGGTTAATGTCTTGGTTATGTTCTGAGATTATGTTAAATAGCTATGTCAACTAGCTAAGTTAAACTACTAGCCAGTCCCCTAGAGCTTCTTCTAAGTCGCTGGAAACATTGAAAATAGGTAGCCAGTACTCTTCCCCGCTTTCCATATCGATAGAAATACCAGGGGCTTTATGAAACGGTAAACCTTTGCTTTGAAATAACCAGGATACTTCGGTTATTTGGTCTAGCTGTAATACCGTCCCGTCTTCCAGTTCTACTACTGTCCAGTCTGGGTTATGTTTATGGGTTGTTGTTGCGGTCATGGGTTTAAGTTTTTAGTTATGACTTAAGTTTTTACTAGTTAAATTGCTATGTTAACCAGTAAAACGAGAAGCTTTTACCAGAGATCTAGATCGGGATCGATATCCTCTAGATCATCTTCTTCATCGCCTAACAACATATCAACCTCTTCCCACTCATCCTCAGTAAGGTAAAACTCTTCTGTGTTGGTATCATCGGGTATTTCTTCATCTTTCCAAAGTGGGTAGAAAAAACCACAGATAAAGTTAAAAGGTGTTTTTGGTTTACCTTGCCAGTTAATAGCTTTGATACTGTGCAGGTTAAGGTACTGATGCAACAGTAAGTTATCTATCGCCATAGCTTTAGTTAATGTCTTGGTGTCCTTGGTTATGCCCTTATTATAATACTAGTTAACATAGTGGGTCAACATATAAAATAATAAAGTCAATAGTCTAACAAAAGAAAAACCCCAGTAAAACCGGGGCATCTTGCAAAACCAAGGATATTAAAAACTACACACCTACCCAAGCGGCTAAAGCTTTCTCAGCATCAGGATCTAAGTCGAAAGAATGGACGGCGATCTCTGTACCATCCATCAGGTAAATGAACATTTCAAGCGCGTCCCAATAGCTCACACCGTCATATTTTCCATCCCAGTAGATATCGGAAATATGATCGATGTCGATGTCTTGCCCACAAACGCAAATGTCTTTGATATCCAAACCATTGATGTCGATCGCTGTTGCTGTAGCCATTGCTTTACATCCTGCTGAGACTTTCTTTAGCCTAACTATGTCAACAAAGTATGTAAACCAGTGTACTAGGCTTTAAAAGTTACTTTATCCAGTCTTCTATATTTTCCTCCGTTAAGTTAGCTTCTTCATGAAGTTCGTTTATTATCTCAATAACTTCTACGATCTGCCATAGCTCTTTATTCCAGATGTTGAGGTAGGCTGATGTGAGTTTACCGCCACAGGACGCTATCAAGGCTTTTTTAAGTTCATATAGAGTAAACCTACGACCTTCTAAGGTGTAGTAGACTTCGTTAGTTTTACTGGCTATTTCTACCGAGAACTCGAAAAAAGCTCAACGCTTGCCCTAGTTCTATTAAGTCTTCTCCATCTAACTCTAAAGCTTCATCTTTAGACATCTTGGGTGAGGCTAAAAGAGCAATGGTAGAAGCCATGATCTCGACATTGGTTATGTCTTCTGTTTTTGATGCTTTTTCGATCGCAGCAAGGTCTTTACCTTTTGGCGGTCTGAGGCTAACGTTAACACCTGATACTGGCAAAACTATATTAATGTTCCCTTTTTCATCTGCTAAATATTTGGGTTTATCCATTGCTGTAAAAAGTATCAATATGTTTAAAAAACTTTCCTAAAACTACTCTGTAAAGCTCTTAGTAAACCTACAGCTTAGTGATGACGTAAAGAAAGAACTTTATACATTAATGCCTAGCAACTTAAAACCGACCTACCAGAAGCAATATTTGGTAACAATGGCTGGTCAAGAGGGTTATTTTACTAGATGTACGTCTCCCAGAGAACGTAGGGACTCTGTAGACTATAACGATGGGGTTACAGGTACTACTTACAAACATTTAGGCTTTACCAGTCGTGAAAATGTGACCTTATCTAAACCTTTCGATCCGGCAAAAGATAAGGCTCTTATTGAGTTTTATAGAAAGCAAGTAGCAGAAGGGGGAGAAACTTTTAACGTTAGTATTCAACCTGTAACAGTTGACTTACAAGGTAAACCGATCGATGGAGCAGGTACTTTTATTCTGAACGAGTGCCAGTTTGCGGGGGCTAACTTTCCCGAAACCGATCGCATGGGTAATAATATGTCAATGCTTGAGTTTGAGATTGTTTTTAATACTTGGACTTATCAATAATACAAACTAGTATACTGGTTTACAAACTAGAAATACCAAACATAAAACCCCTGGAACTATCCAAGGGTTTTTTAATAAGTTATTGTCAAAAAACTAGTTAACTGGTTATTTCAGCATAAGCTTTTTTCAAGATGTCTAAATGTTCGGGTCTATAGCCTTTTGCCTTGTTAGCAAACTTTCCAGATGCAATGGTACGAATAACAGTTCTAGGTTTTAAACCTGTCTCTTCCTGATACTTTTTGGACACCGCCGCCGCTAACCGATGCTTTTCGGACTTGTCCAAGTTTAAACCTTCAGACTCTAACCATTCGTTGAGAGTTACCAGTTGAGCCGGGGGGTAGTTATCAGTAGGTTCTGTCTTTTTCAGATAGTTAGCGATACCTGCTTTATTGTCCAGTGTCCGATAAACGTCAACCGCTTCTTTGCAGCCTTCATGTAACACGCCTAAGATATGCCCTTCTTCTGTTGTGTCTGTTTCTAGCCGTTGACCTTGCTGGATAGCCTGACGGCATACGGGGCATTTGTATTTTTGCAGTTTAAGCTGTGGTTCTATTTCAGTGGGAAATACTAAAGCAGCGATCGCCTCAGCGTGTCGATCTTCTTCTACCTCAGTCCGATCGATCGCTTCTGCCTGTTGGTTAATAACTTCGGTTTCCATAGTTAATGTCTTTTGTCTTATCCCTTGCCTTGTCTCTTTATGTTAGCACAGGTTTACTAGTTATGTATACCTGTAAAACAGAAGAACAACTATTTCGGGTTGGGAAACTGAAAAGCCAAAATAACTCTAAATACTGACTTACTCTTTTTTCAACAGTTTGGGAGTTAAATGTTCTGCGATGCCAGCCATGCGAATAGCATTACAACCGACTTGGTAAGCAAAATCTATTGTTTCACCAGCGCCTAAAGCGTCATAAAAAGCTACTGCAAACTCAATTGCTGCTTTATCACCAATCTCTTTATTCATGCCAATCACATAAGGAATATAGTTAACTATTGCCTTGGCTTGCACTTCCGAATAACAGGCATTGAGGACGACGCATTCAATATGATTGGCGAATAATTCAAATAGTCCGGCTAATGCTTCTGCGTTGACAAATGTTATTTGTCCGGTTTCATTTTCTAGCACTAAACCGTCCTCTCCGGCTCCATGACCTGAGAAATGAACTATTTGGGGTTTTTCGTCTAAAAGGGCATGAGATACATCTCGGACTCGCACAGCCCAATGTTGCTTGATTTGGAATTGTTCGCGTTTTTTGGCTTTTTGCAATACTGAGTCTATTTCTCGAACTTCTTCATCTAAACGCAGGGGTTTAGTTGTTGTGGGGTTGGCAGCTAATATGAGAATTTTTCTGGTTTTTGGAGTGCTAGAGGTTTCGGTTTCGGCTGTTGGATTGGTGGATGAATAATCGTTAAAAGTGCCACTTGCTTGTCCTTCAGTTCCAGCAAAAGCAGCAACTTTTGCACCTTGTAGATTGTATTCATTATTAGAGGCGTTGGACATAGTTTAGTTCTCCGATGCAGGTAGATTTGATTGTTAATTAACTACCAAATTTGGCTATTATTATTACTTAAAACAAGAAGTCACTTACTGTGCTGCTTCTGTCCATTCCTCAAAAATTGGTATAAGATTTTTAGCTAGTGGATGGTTAATTGCCTGCTTTAACACTTCTGTATCTCCTGCTTCCAATACAGCAATAACCTTTTGCTTCAAACCCTGATTTTTATCTATTGTGTCAGCCACCTTAGCAACAATCGCCATTTTTTCAGTAGTGGTTGTGGTCGAATTAGTTGCCGACAACTGGTTTAGAAGTTGCTGAATTTCTGCTGCTGCTTGAGATAGATTGGAATTTGCAGAATAATCATTGAAAATGCCACTTGCATGACCTCCAGTTCCCGCAAAAGCAGCTATTTTTGCACTCTGAAGGTTGTAATTATTAGAACTTCCTAATTGTTCTGACATGGTTTCATCCTTATATTTGCTAAAATGATGGCTTTTCCTGATGTATTTATTTCTTCTTTAGTTTTGAATTAAATTGGAAAAGAGGCGCTTTTTTTTTTTAGTTCACGAGTTTATCTACTAACTTCAAAAATAACTTAAATACCTCCACAGTTTCTTCACCAAGCAAAGCGTTAGTAGCAGCATAATCTAAAGAATCTCTCCATCTAATCAGCCTTTCTTTAAGAATTGGGTTAATTTGTGCTTGCTTCGCCAAATCTTTGGCAATTTTTTCTCTAGCAACCTCTAGACTATCACCGTGTGATTGCAGTTGAGCTATGGACTGCTGAATCTCTACAGCAACTTCAGCCAAATTCTGCTTTGATGAATAGTCAATATTTGCCGACTGGTCATAGAAAACGCCGCTAGCATAACCTCCTGTTGTAGCCAATGCACCTATTTTTGCATTTGTTAAATCGTAATTATTAATATTAGGACGTTCTGCCATCATTTTTTCCTCTCTAGCTTTTTTAAGTTCTTTATCTTTTGATAATATTTCATCGCTGTTTCGGTTTATGACCTCTTGAATATCTTTTTGAGAAGAAAATTCTAAAGAGTTTTTGGTTAGTTTGGGTACAAAAAGCATCTCTAAGAGCATTTGCACAAAATTTATTAATAAATTATCGTTATAGATTTTTTTAATTTCTTTAATTAACAATTTTATCTTATTTGATTGCTCCTTTTTATCTACTTGTTCACATATCTTTTGAGCCTTTTCATAACTCTCTATAGCTTCCTTTATTAAGCTACGTTTTTGCGAGATTTGCAATATGTTTGTTAATTTCATTCCTTGTTGTTGTAGTATAGCTCCTTTCTCTATAAAAGCTTCTGGTAGTTGATCTCCAATACGAATTGCTTCTTTGACCTGCTTAAGTGCTTGCTCTAGTTTATCTTCTTTGCGTAAGTCCTGTCCTAAACTAAGATGAGCTAATGCTAATGCTTGATCTGGAAGTTTTAACGCTTCTTTTAGCTCTTTTAACTCATGCCGTTTTTTATCGCTGATATTATCTATATCATCTTTATAAACTTCTCTTAATCTTAGTTTAAATTTTTGAAAATTTTTTTGAATATCTTGATAAGGTTTTAATTCTTCATCTTTTATAATGTCAGCTTTATCTTTTGGTATTTTTAGTTCATTAGCTCTTTCTTCTAAAATATCACAACGGGTTCGAGAAATATTACGTTCCCTAGATTCATATCCTTTAGATATCTCCTCTTTAACTGCTTTCCGATATTCTTCTACTGCATTTTGTGTTTCACGATGCAGTTGAGGATCAAAAACTGATGGGTTAGATGAATTATTAGGATCAAAAGGCTGGTTCATAATTAATACTGATTTCAATTTTTATGGACTAAAATAAATCAAGCTATTTTTGTGAGTTACTGTAATTTTTGATTGTATAATTGGTAGAGTTGTCTCCAAGGTTTTCCACTGCCTTAGCGTTGTTATAATATATCATTGCCCCGACTCCCGATGTAGTAGCTAAAGTAATACCTAAAGATCGAGCCTTTTGCTCAGCTGTTTTTCTTCCTATATCAATCAAGCGTTTTGTCTCAGTATTAGAAGATGTATTCAATTCTGATAAAATAGAATTATGAACAGCTAAGTAGATTATGTGAGCCTGTTTTTTAGTTACTTGACAGTCAGGTTCCCCTTTATTGTTGTGAGGACAATAATCACGAGGCGTTAAGTTAGGATTAGGAGGAGGAGCAGAAATTTCTGGAGCGACGGGAGCATCAGGATCTCCTGGAGCGACAGCACGAAAATTATCTTGTAGCTCACCTGGAGCAGAATATGTTGGATTATAAGAATATCCTGGGTTGTAAGAATATCCTGGTTTATAAGAATTAATTGCTACATTTAGAAGATTAAGACTATTATTAAGAAGATTAACAGTAATATTTCCTCCAATCCAAAGAACAATTAGTACAAATCCTCCACCAGGAGGGGGGTTTCTGTTTGTTTGGACTGGTACTAATACCCCATCAAATGATATTGCTTTCATTTGCTTTTTACCCCTTCCTAAGTGGAATTTTGAAAGCAAACTTAAAAAGTCTAACTGTTAGGTTTACCATTAGGATATATTTCCTCCTTGTAGCCTTCTCTCTTTAAAAGAATCATCGCTAGATCCTTATTCTTCTTTTGATTATGCCTTTAGGGGTAAAGAAGCTTATTCTTGATAAGATAAAAGTCGATGATTAGTTGGTTTATAAAGAGGCTGTGGTCGAAATTGCTGGTATCCTTTTTATCTGAAGCCATTATGCTCCTCCGATAAAGGTTAATTAAAATTTGACCCTGATAATACAGAAGTTGGCTGTCACAAACCTATCTATTATTTCTCTCATGAAAAGAATGTTGTCCAGAAAGTAACTGCTTAGTAAATACACTTGTCAATGGTTATTTTTCCTAAAGATTACACAACTATAAGACGGCACATATCCAAAAATCAAGAATTATTTAATATTTTAATATCCATAGCTCATTCTCCATTTGTGATCCGGGAGGTTATGTCCAACGTTGTCTAAGGAGTTTGGTGTTTAAACTCCTCTAAATAGTTATATAGGTTCTACTTCTACCTATTTATGCAATTATTAACGATGTGTCTATGCGTCCTCGCCAGAATAACATTAAACTTTTTGTAACTTTTATACAATCGAACGCCGAGCGCTTCAGCCATTGGATTATTTAACCTGCTATAATTTGGCTACAATAAACTGATATTTCAGAAAGTTGTTTAGTACTTTATGTGTATAAATATTGGCAATTTCAAGCAAATAATTTCAGTAAATCCCTTTGTAAGAATCTTGCTATTTGGTTGCGGTAAAAATATCCAAATATCTAGATAAATAGCAATACTGGTCAACCTTTATTGTCAACCAGCATAATAAGAAGCTATCGACTTATTGTTGCACCACCGCCGCTAGGGTTAGCTGTTGCAGGTTGGGAAGACTTAGCAGACTGAGGGTTAACTTCGGGGTTGTTAATTGGAGAACGATCGCCCGATGAAGCAACCTCAGCAAGTACAGTACCAAGGGAAACCCTTGATAGTCTGATGTTTAGTACCTCCATTACTGGTGATGGTTTGGCTAAAACATCTAAGTTAACTTGACCGTTTTCTAAGTCAATAGCGGGGTTATTGGTCAGGTCACAGATGCAAAGGTAGGCATCGTCAGGAGTAGCACCAAATAAAGCACCAGCCAAGCGCAACCTTTCACAAAACTGTACAGCAGTTTGCTTGATGCGACCGAAAAGCACCCCTAAACCATCTACTGAGCTAAAGATGATCGAGTCAAAAGCCCCACGTAGCGATCCAGCTAAAACGTTCATGATAACTCTAGTGCTGACAAAGCGGTAATAGGGGTTAGTGCTGACAGTTCTAGCGCCGTAGATCACCCTTCCCCGTCCTGCTGACAGATGTCTACCGCAGTTAACGCCCACAGGGTTTAAGGAGCTTTGGATCTTGTCTGTTACCTTGTAACTGATGTCTTTTACTCCATAAACCGGAAAAGCTGTACCAGCCGGGGGTTCTCTGAAACCTTGGTCACGATAGCGCCGTAAAGCTACCCCAACAACAGACGCACTCATCGGGACTAAGTTATCTCTGGCATCTACCCAATAAGGAAAGTAAAAAGCCAAGTGACCTCTAGGAGACTGTAACCCGTTTCTTTCCTGAATGGCTAAGTTAACCGCACCTGCTGAGGTTGTCTGGGTGGCTACATCTTGCCCACAGTCTGCGATCGCAACCCAATAATAGCTAGGGTCGGATGCTAAAGACTCCATTGTATTAGCCAGTACGTTTCGATCTGCCATACTGGTAAAGTTTTGGAAAAACTCAGGAGCAATGATAAAGCCTTGTTTCATTTCCGGCTCAAAAGCTGAGTTAATGGTGTCTACCACGTCCCAAACTACCGGATAACTGGGTTTAGCCTGAATAGTACCCAGAGCAATATTAGCTGATGCCACAGACGCTAAACCACTGGCAAAACGTAACTCGCCTGTAGCGTCCCCAGTCCGTCTAGCTGTCATAACGTGACTAGCATTTTTATTAACCAGGTCTATCAGGTTTCTCACGATACTATCAGGGGTATCGCCTGTAACTGCTCTGTAGGTGACATCATAGCCGGGGCTGTCTACCGTGATAGTGTAGTCTTCATCAGGTGTTGCTGTAGCTACGGTAAAGGTACGAGTAGCTTTAGTTGCAACGTTTACAAAGTACAAACCTAAACCAGAGCGTTGAGCAAAGAATAACGCCACACTGTTAGTAGAGGCTGAAGTACCAAACTGGTTATAAAAGTCATCTGTAGACTGGACAAGCGCCGGGACACCTACCGGGGCATCTACTTTAGAGCTAAACCCAAGCATATAAACTGTGCTATGGGTAGCAATACCAGCCGGAAACGCCCCAAAAGTATCTTCTGTGACGTAAACACCTGGTACAGACCTATCTAAAATACTGTTTATTAGCGCCATATTTTATTTATCTATGTTTCACTAGCACTAAGTTGTTAAGTGCTAGTTCTGAGTTGTAGCTTTCCTAAACATAGCTAAACTCGTTTGGTAATTATCCTGAAGAAGTGCAGTAGGACAGGAATACTATAAACGAAGAGCTTAATTGTTTACGGAGATATATAGCAATGAGTAATATACCCAATAGGAGACTTAGTGAGAGACTTATTGAGATACTTAAAAGATGGAGATACTTTAGAAGGCTTGCAAAAGAAGTTTTTATAGCTTTTGGATGCTTTCTTGCTTTAGGGTTTATCTTTTTGATTTTATCCATAGTTTTACCAATACCATCTCTAATAAGAGACATACTTTTAAGCTTTAGTTCAACCTTTCTTAGTTCAGCAATTTTAACTCTAACATTAGAAACATTCAACTCACTTCAATCTCAAAATGATCGTGATGATTTAAGTAAAGCAATTCAAAATAAGCAGGATGATTTATTTACAAATATTGACACTAAATTTACAAAAGTAATAGAACAAATTAATAGCAAAACTATTGAGATGATAATCCAGTCTACGATAGGTAGCCAAGCCATATATGAGCAAATACAAAACCAGATTATATCTAAAAAATACCTAAGAGAAGAAATGCAAAATAAGTTAACATTAAAATGGTATGAAGATGATAAAGAATACTTACAATTAACTTATGAAACAATCTCAACGCTGAGAAGTTTATCTGACCAGGATATTGATAAATATGAATTTAAGCATTTTTTGGAAAAACAGAGTGAAAATAAGTTCCCTGGCAATAGTAAAATTATGTCAATTCTTGCTGATGTATATAACGCATCCAACGAACGCCAAGAAGGAAAAGGATTTAGTCTTAACAAAACAATCGAATTAAACAATTTTATTG
The DNA here is from genome assembly GCF_041929345.1 of Floridaenema aerugineum BLCC-F46. Classification (NCBI taxonomy): domain Bacteria; kingdom Bacillati; phylum Cyanobacteriota; class Cyanophyceae; order Aerosakkonematales; family Aerosakkonemataceae; genus Floridanema; species Floridanema aerugineum. The sequence continues at coordinate 59,737 of NZ_JBHFNQ010000064.1, read as the reverse complement.
AGAAAAAACCACGTCTAATTACATTTTTAAAAGAAATTGAACTTCCAGCAAGAGGTAGAATAAAATCTAAAATTATAGATCAAGTTATTATGAAAAAGGATAATATATTTCCAATATATTGTTCTCATTGTACGTTAAATATGAACATAGAAATTGACTATCCCGAAGATTTAGTAGTTACAGGCTATGCAATTCATCCTAGTAGACTTGAAGAATATGATGTGGAAGGTATTAGAAGAAAAATATTTATAATCAATACTGCACTTCTTCCTATGCAAGGAATTGCAGTTCAATGGTATCCCTCAACAAACGTCGATTCTTGAGGCATAAATTCCCAAAACCAAAATTGTACTGTAGGAAATTCTCCAAATGATTGCCCTCCCCATACTAAGCCGTTAAGTGATGCCTAGCTAAACTTTTTCACTAATAATAATAAAACCCTGATAAAACCAGGGTTTTACTTTCATATTTGGTTGTTACTAAGTTAACTAGGTTATAGCCCAAAACCTTGATACTGTAAGAATGCTAAGGCATAAGGAACTTTATAGACATTCACCACAGGTACAACGCCACAATAGTCAATAATAGAAACCGGGGAACCATACCAGTTAAAAAACTCAGCAGACAACAACAAGTTATGAGCTTCAGCCATTGACATTCTTAGATAGTGGGAGATGTTAAATAAAGAAACAAACTCGCCATCGAAAAGCTTACTTACTTTGAAGTCTACAGGCAAGGAAAGTGCTAGAACGTCACCACCCGATCGCGTGTAACCATTCTGAAAAACCTCTCTCATTTCCTGACTTAAATACCATCCTGTACTAGGGGCTGCTACTGATGTATGACCGTTGTTTTCAAAAATAATAGATAAGTGAGGCTGTTTAGAAGCTTCCTTATTAACTAAGTAAGTGGTCTGCATTTGGTTGAGTCCTTAATGTCTTGGTTGTTTTCTTTCGATACTTTGATAATAACACTAGTTAACCTACCTGTGTTTGTAGCTAGTCAACCAGTGTATTTTCTAACAAAACTACACAACAACAGGCTTTACTAGCTGTTTCATGGGCTGAACTTGCGACAAGTAGTAATATTGCCCGATCGTCTCTAGTTTCTCCAGTATTGAAATATCGAGGTTAGTTGCTGAATACTCGCTTAGGCTGTAGTAACCTTTATCAGTCCAAACCAGATCAACCCAGTTGATAGATAAGCCTATTTCATCGTAGAAAGCGATCGCCTCCTCAATATTGCCGATGGCAGTGTAAGAGGCTTTTTCGTAACCTTTATCGATCAAATAGTTCCAAAACTCCAGAATACGTACAGTTTCCCAACTATTCACCAAATAGTTAGCCTTATCTACGTTTTTCTGAGGAAATGACTTTTCTGCCATATCCAGAAAATGATCGTAGGCAACCTCGATCGCCTCAAAAACTTTTATCAGCTTGTCTCGATCTGAGGTGTCATAACCTAAACCGTCTGGTAATAGTCTTAACTCTTTCTTAAGCGCCGCCGCCGCTTCCTGTATGCTTTCCGGGTATCTGTCGAGTAATGCTTTACTGATGGCTGCTGTAGTGTTTCGGCTTAACATGGTTTTCCTTAACATTTTGCTGGTTATTATGGCTAGTTAACTAGTCTGACAGAAAGTTTACTAAGCTTTCTGACGCTGGCGAGTCTGTTTTAAGTAATAAAACTTGCCTTGAGACTCAAGCCGTTCTGAATGATGCCGATCGGGGTTGACTTCTTCTTCCCAGACATCCCAAGGTTTATATTGAGAGTCATTCTCATCCCAGTAGACATAAGACCAGTCGATCGACATCCCTAACTCAGTCCACCAGCCGATCACCTGTGCGATCGCAGCTTTCAATATTGCCTGTTGAAACGTATTTACATCTATACATCTCAAAAAGTTGTTATCTATCAGTAAATATCGCCAGTATTCGAGAATGCAATATACAGGCTCATAACGCTTGAGGTAGTTGGCTTTTTCTACGGTTGTCTCTGGTACTTCTTCTAAAGCATCCTTAGCGCCAGATACCATATCATAAGCAGTTTTCAAGGCAGTAAGGTCATCTGTGAGAACTTTCTTGGACTTGAGATCGGAAAACATCATCTCGGTTGGTAGTATCCGGCTGCATCTCTGTGATGCTTCGGCTAAGTCTCTGTACATCCCAGCGCCTAAAGCTTTATCAATAAGGTCTAGCTGTTTCTCGGTTAGCATCGGTTAATGTCTCGGTTTCTGAACCATACCCTAATACTATTACTAGTCAACCAGCTTTGTCAACTAGTTAAATAGGTTATTCTGGTTTAGTTTTGTAGAAGATGTAGTCTAAATGTTTGTGTTCTCTGTCCCCATCTAGATCCCATCTAAATAAAGCTACTCGCAACTTCTTAAAGTCGATCGGTATAATAACCTCTTCAGCCTCAGCAACCCAACTCAACTGGAATAACCAAGAAAGCTGTATTACCCAGTCTTCTGTCGAGTCCGTTGCCTCATTCACCGATACGGGCTGATCGACTCTTACCAGTCTCAGGTCAATAAGATCCGCAATATCACCCCATTCTGTAGCTATCCAGATAGATAAAGTGCTGTGTATGCCTTCTAACTGGTCAATAGCTAACTGTTGGTAAAGTCCGTTTGGATAACGAAATACCATGTAAAACTGCTGAGTACCAGAGCCAACTAAAACGCCCGTGTCATCTGTCGTATAGTTTACGTCAGTTAGTGGAGGTAAAAACGCCTGAGTCATTCCGGGCATATCCGGCGCTTCTAAATACCAGCCGTCAGCACTGGGAACCACAGCAGAAGCACTAGTTTTATTTTGCAGCCATCGTAAAAACCCTTTTCGCCAGTCCGATAACTTCATCTTTAAAATATTTCTTTTCGGTATATCCCTAAATGGTAAAAAGCCATGAGTTTTACCCCACAGCTAAACAAGTTATGTTATAAAAGCTAGTCAACTAGTTAATAACACAGGCTAAACACCAGTAAGTATGGTCATCTGCCCATTTAAAATACCCGTATTGGTGCATTCTGTCCAAGTCGAAACTGTCAAACCGGATCTGTCCTTCTTCAAATACTTGATAAGCGCCCATTTTATTGTTTACCAATACGTAGCGGTGTTTAATAGCAGTTTTGCTTTGTTGGTTAGCTGTAGCGGTGGTCATGGTTAAAACCTTTTTGGTTAATGTCTTGGTATACTTTTATTTTAGCTAGTTAACCTGTCTTGTCAACTAGTCAAAGTAAGTATAACAGCTTATTGTTAGGAACTATTTTTAAAGACTATGCAGGACAGCGCCGGAAAAACTATTTCATATCACCTTGGTTATCTAGACGATAACTTAGAGCCAACAGTCTCAGCCTCTAGACAGCCCTTGGTACTTAACATTATGGAAAATATTAATGCTGTAGAAAATGCTTTAAACTCAGCAGTCTTAGACTCTATGGCTTTACAAGTAGGAGATCTCAAAGTGGACTATGCTACCCACATCTCGCAACTGAAAAACCAGGGGACTATGCTACTTATTCAACTTTCTCAACTGACGGGTCTACCGATCGCCTTTGACAAGTTCCAACTGAGCGCGGGGAATACCGGGGGCAATGGTGGGAACGGGTCAGTATATGGTCAGTCTTTAGTTATCCAGTCTTATTGGTAAATAGTATGGACGTACAAATAACAGTAACTTTTTCAGGAAAACTATTTACTGCCAACGTCGATCAAGCGATCGCCCGTGCAGGTCAAAAAGTACAACGCCCTTTAGTTTCCCTGGTACAGTCCAAGACACCGAAGCGATCGGGGCATCTGGCTAGTCAATGGTTGTCTCAGTTGTCTGGTAATGCTTTGAGCGTAACCAACCTTACTAAATATGCTCCCTTCGTAGAATACGGAACTAAGCGGTTTAAGGGTAGGGAGATGTTAACTAAGTCCGTCCCTGAAATGGTCGATAGATACCAAAAGGCGATCGCAGATGAACTAAAAGCAGAGTTGGGAGGTTAAGCAGTGGACAATAACACGGTTGTAGGTAGGATGGCAAAGGTTAAAGCGCGGTTGATGAGTATACCCGATCGCTTGGGAGTGCCTAACTTCCATCATGTTGTAGTTCAGCTTGGTAATACACAGGTAGACCTTGGACGTTTACCAGTTCTCAGCATCGATCTAGATGACACCCGCCGCTACTTATCGGCTCAAGTCGAAACATCCCCAGACGACCTACAAATAACAAATATCCCCAGACTACACGATGAGAACTTGCTGCAACGCGGGGCATACATGGTAAACCCTACCCTTGACAGTAGCGATCGTTGGGTAGGTGTTAGGCATACTCTGATCTATCTGGACAAGTCTGGAACGCTGGACTATAAAGCTTTAGTCAGAAAGCAGGGGACTAAATAACTTATCGGTCTGATCCTGTACCTACTAAAGTCCCTTGAGTTACGCGGTTATTTATTTTCTCTAAGTTTTGCGCCGCAATATCAGCCAAGTTTAGATCAAAATGGTTCGCTAACAGGGTAACGGCTGCTAAAACGTCCCCTAACTCTTTTGATAGCTGTTGGTATACTTCAGGCATCTGGTTTTCTGTGTAGTCTCCTCTAAATAGCCTTTTCAGGATGCTTACAACTTCCCCTGTTTCCTCAGACAGTTCTAGACAACGGACAAAAAACTCTCTACCTGTGTCTTGTACGGGGTAAAACTTCTGAAGGTTTGTTAACTCTTCCTGGTACTGTTGAAAGTTCATTTTAGTTTCTTGATGTCTCTCTTTGGCTGTAATACCATTTTAACAGGTTAACCTGCCATGTAAACTACAAAAATAAAAAAGCCCTGGTTTTACCCAGAGCTTTCTTTGTTCAACCGCCAAATACTAGCTTAAGTTGCGGATGGCTTGTACTGCTTTTCTGTTCTTGACCTGCAACTGTGGGATAACGAATAACTCGAAACGGTGTACAGCACTATTATTTGATGGCAACTTGGACAGATGGACATTTAAGCCCATTGTTTTAGACGAGATGATCCGGCTATCATCATCGGGGTCATCTACCTTAGTGCTGACATCAAAGCTATAGAGGAAGATCTCATCTAAGTTAAGCGTGGCGAACTGACCAGCCGGACACATCGGGTCTTCTACGATCGGTAGACCATTGTAGTAACGAGCGCCGTGTCCCAAGTCTACAGCAGGCTGTTTCTTATCATCTACCATCTTGGTAACAGATGAACCACCAGCGATCGTGTCAAAGAGCTTAGTATAGTTTTTAGCTGCACTAGGAGAAGTAACTACTGAGTTGTAGTAGGTTTCTCGGTTGACGATCGCTTCTTCATAGTCCAGTAACAGATCGCGGGTTAAGGCTCTAGGAGTGGCGTTAGTTAGTGCTACAGCTTGCCATTCTGGATAAGCAGCCGGATCGACACCAGCATAAGCAAAAGTAGCATCCATCACCTTATTAAGACCTACTACATTACCAGTTGCAGGCGTACCATCGCCTACCCAGATAACGCGGTTGATCTCACGTAGGATATGAGTTAAGCCAGATCGGATATGAGCGCCAAACAAGTCCTTAAGATCGTCGGGGGCTAAGGTAGCAGCTTCTCTTAGTGCTACGCGGGAAACACTAAACTGATGCTTGATGCGATGGGAACCGATAAAAAGCTTGGCTGGTACAGTGACATCTGTTGCAGTATTAGCGCCGTCTTGGTCTGTACTTTCCCAAGCTACACCACCACCACCCGCTAAAGCATCCCAGTCTAAAGTAGTCTTGGTAGCTGTCTTGATAGAGCCATTTTCGTAAAGGTTGGCGAGTGTTCTAGCTCCAACTAACCGTAGATCAACTACCGTATCTTCTACAACCCTATTAAGAGCTTCTAAAGGAGTTAATGAACTCATTTGTAATAACTTTTTGTATTAGTTTTGTCATCACTAATACGTAAAGCCATTTTTGTAATGTCATCTCTTTGGCTATAATCTAAACTAGCATAGGTTAACCAGCCTTGTCAGCTAGTAAATAGATGTTTATTTTAACAACAAGCAATGAACTATTTATAAAATGCTTATGAACTTTAAGCGCGTAGCTTAAAGTTTTAATGAAGGTAGGTATTAAAAAGTACTTTGCGATCGAGACAGTAAATAAAACAAGTTAGGCGATACTACTTAAGATAGAAATAGTGTTATCACTAGTACACTAGTGCTAGTTTAGTAGTGTAAATAACAGTTTCCGCCAAACTAATGATAGTGAGTATGAGCCTTGAAAATGAGGTAAACCAGATAAAAAACAGCAATCCTGGTGTAAGAAATGCGATTTTAGCAGACTGGCTCAACCAGAGATGGGAATACTTAATGGCAGAGGATAAAGAAGAGTTAGCCGATAGTATTGGGTTACATATCCCCTGGTGGGAACTGCATTATACAGAACAGGGTTATCTGTATTTTTACGGTTACTCTGACCTAAACGATTGTCTTTTACCTGTTTTAGAACGTTTGGAACAAGTAGGTAAATACTACTACCTAAGACAACTTAAGTCTTTACTGCATAACGCCTTTACATCTATTGATGAGGTGGCAAATATGCACTTGGAACAGGTAAGAGCATGGCTAAAAACTTATTTCGAGGTAGGTGTTAGTATTCCGGGCGGTATTGACATCAGCCATATAAACCTTGACAGTGCCAAACGAGTTTTAATAAACGTCCTCAGTTACATTCACCTTTACCCAGTCGAAAAGCCTTAAGACAATAGCCAGTTATTTATAAGCATCTACTAAAGCATCTACCAAAACGTTTAAAACCAACTATTTAAGAACTGATAATGAAAAGCCCTTGGTAACTATTACCAAGGGTTATTTTCATAGTTATTTAGTTTTTCCTAGTTAACTAGTTAACAGCACATAACTCTGCTATTTCTTGCTGATAAAAGGCGATCGCATCTTGCTTACTCTTCAGTGTTTCTGGTTTGTAATATTTGCTATTCATCTGCATATCACGTCTGAGGTTTTTTAAAGATATCTTGGCTATTGCTGCTCTTTCCTCATCGGGTTTACTCTTGACCTCTTCCCAAAACTCAGGCTTTTGACCGCGATCGTACAGGTCTGTTAAATAGTTCAGACGTTCCAAAGTAACTCGCCTGTTTTCCTCATGCTGTTCTGCGGTGACAGTTTCCCCGTTAGCTTCCTTAATAGAGCGTTCCAAGTCTGCTTTAAAAGTTGCTGAGTAGAGGTTAATAGCTCTGTGATCTCCCAGTTTTACCCGATAGTCGAGATAGTCAGCAATGGTGTCTACTGTGTAAGCTGTTGCAGCTTTGTTAAACTTCCCTACCCTTACATCAAGAGTTTCTACACCATCCTGTTTAGCTAACCAGTCCGAAGCATTCTGTCTTGATGCCTTAATAACACTACAAAAAGTAGTTAATGTAGTCCAGGTTTGACCATCCTCAGTAAGAAAACCATCTAACTCAATACCAGCAAAGCTAAATGGCGCTTGTCTATATGTCATTTTAAAAACTTGTTTAACTCGTTACTCTTAAAATATAACACTAGTAAACCATACTTGTCAACCTGTACTATAAAAATAACGAGTTTACGTTGTTTGAGCTATTCCAGAATGAGCTAGTCAACAGACCTCTAAACCTTAATATTAGAGGCTTTGAGCTATTCCAGAACGAGGTAGTCAATGGTTTAAACCTCAGTGTTAACCTAACGAACTCAGCCGGAAACTAGCTGGTTTACGATCGCCTGAGCTAGTCAACGACCACTCTCTAAGAAGAAAATAGCTAGTCAAAGTCTACTTTGGAAAAAGAAAATAGCTAGTCAAAATGAGCTTAAACCCATGCAGTATAAGGTTTTGAGCTAGTCAACTCTAAGCTAGTCCAACTCATCCATAATAGCTGGTCAACTCTACCATATAACTAGTTAACTAGGTTTTAGCTTATAACTTATACCTGGATGACCTAGAGTTCATTAACTAGATCTTGACTAGCTCAAAGTATTGATAAAAGCCTATTTTGACTAGCTACCCATCCACACTAAAAAACAAACAAGGTAAAACCCTAGTTAACTAGTTAAGACCACCTGTGAGCTACTATATCGCCATTTCTAAAAAGAATATAACCATTCTCATCTGACAGCCTCAGCCTAAATAGTGATAGCCTGTCAAGACACTTTGGAACCCTTGTTAACATCTTTCCTTGACCGAACGTTCAGTACAAACAGGACAATAAAAACCGTCTTGGTAGTCTCATAGGAGGTCTAATATTCCGGGTAAATTTCCGGGTAAATCCGGGTAACTTCTCATGCTTTAATAGTCTTATTGGGAAGAGGGCATTTCTGGAAACCCCTAATATATCTAGCTTTTAAAAATGGCTCAGGTCGGATTTGAACCAACGACCCCAGGCTTATGAGTCCCGTGCTCTAACCAACTGAGCTACTGAGCCTTGCTTTTAATCACCTTTATTAATTTAACACACTTTTTCTAGAAATTGCCAACTTTTTTTAAATTCAGGTAGTTGGCGATCGAGAAACAGAGTGATTTACCAAACTACCTGATGCTTGCCTTCCTCTTAAGTCCGAGGAGGTAAGAAAGCCATTGGGTTAACGGCTCCCCGTCCTTCGGGATGGATTTCAAAGTGACTGTGAGGGCCAGTGCTACGTCCGGTACTACCCATAGCAGCAATATTTTGACCTTGCTCAACTACTTGCCCTTCTTGAACAAAAATGCGGCTGTTGTGAGCATAGCGAGTCAGACTACCATCGGGATGTCTAATCTGCACTAAATTGCCATAGCCACCGGAATTCCAACGAGCATAAACTACAACTCCTGGAGCCGACGCAAAAATTGGTGTGCCAGTGGGAGCCGCAATATCAATTCCTCTGTGCATTCTGCCCCAGCGCCAACCATAACCGGAGGTAAGTGTTCCTCTTGCGGGCCAGATATACCCATTCATCTGTTGGTTATAACCTGGATAGTTGTAATAGGGATTCTGGATCGGTGGTAAATCAGGATCTACAGTCTGACCGGGTAAGTTTTGGTTGTAAGGCTGATAGGGGTCTATGCCTGCTGGTGCTACCGCCACTTGCTGTCTTCTGGATTGAGTTGGCGCTGCTGGTGGGATTGGGTAAGAAGTGCGAGGTAAGTTAGCTGGCGCTTCTTCAGCACGTCTTTGGATTTCGGCTTGTAGAGCTTGGTTATATTGGTTAGGCCGGAAATCAGGATTTACTGGGTAGCTGTTTGTGCCACGTAATTGCTGGGCTGAATTATTGGTGTTTGTGGCTGGTGGTGTTGCTGTCCTGCCATTCCAAGCTGGATTATTTGCAGGCGGATTAGCACCTGGTTGCTGCCGTCCATGTTGCCGGAGTTGGAGAATTTCCGCCCGTAGTCGCTCTACATAGGGATTAGAATACTGTTTTGTTCTATTAGAGGCTTCTTGATTGGTAACATTTTCCGCTAGAACAAACTGATTATTTTGAGTTTGAGCCGATAAATTGTCTTGATTAGTCGCACCAGTTGGCTTGCTAGCAGCAAGGAATTTGTTTCCTGCTCCGGGTGCCGAAATGGTTTCTACTACTGGCTCATTTGCCGAAACATCCCAACCGGGGATATCATCTGTTCCTTGTTGGCTGAGTGGAAATGCGGCTGCTGTCACATCTGCTGGTGCATTTTCACCTGTTTGTTGAGGCAGTAAAGCTGAAACTACTGGCAAGTTTGGTGCCGAGTTATTTAATTGAGTTTCAGTTGCCAATTTGGGTGTAACTGGCTGAAATTCTGAGTAGTTCCTATCCCACTGTTGGTTGCTAATTGGTACGGCACTAAAAGTATTTTGAGGAACTTTCAGTTGCTGAGCAACTCGGATGCGATGGGGGTTATCCAGTTGGTTAGCTTTTGCTATGGTGGCTACGGAAACGTCATATTTCCTTGCGATCGCGGCAATAGTATCCCCTGGTTTAACTTGATAAACTACTGAAACAGTAGGTTCTTCTACCTGTAGCTGTTGCCCTAACTCCCGCTTGGTTTCGGGTTGCACTGCCACTGCTGGCTTGACTGTTGCTACCTGAGCTTGCCATTGGGGAGAAACTGGTTCTACCGCTGGCGATGATTCGAGAATAGGTTGTAATTGCCTGGAAACTACAGTTGGTACCGCAGGTTCGCTCACTCGTACCGATAAATTAACAGAAGACTCCTCAGACTTCCACTCCGCCAGACTATTTCGCAAGCGGTTCGATGACTCTTTCAGACGATTGAGTGCTACCGCTTGTTTGACTTTTAAAAGTTGATCGACGCTACTTGCTGTAGCTGTTTGGGTGTCAGGTGTTTCTGAAACCTCTGCTGGTTGCTCAATTGTTGCACTTTGGCTTTCGGTTCCATCACTGTGGTGATCCAGGGATGAGCTAGCATTAGCTGGTAATTCCTGGTTTGGCTCTGCCAGCGGTTTTGGCTCTGCTACTTCTACTGTTACCGATTTAACCTCTTGAGAACCCATTGTTTCGGTCGGAGCAGTCGTAAAAGTTGATACCGCCCAATTAGCTCCAGGTTCAGTGGCTACTGCACTGTCTCCCTGACCTGTTAGTAGGACGCTACTAGACGCTCCCATTGAAATAGCTAAGCCAATCATAGCCGCAGAGGTGCGGGTTCTTCGGTTTACCTCTGGTGGAATTGGCTTTAAAGATCCCACCATTGAGCAGTCATTTGCTGCACAGGCAGGGATGGGATTAATCTTCTGCGTCAATGCTCGTTTCAAAAAACGACCTCCTACTTTCACTAGCGTTTAACTGCCCTGATGGATGCTTTGTCAAACTTTACCAAAACTGTGATTGGTATCACATTTGCTTTTGACCCAGATCACTGACAGTAAAGATGCTTAAGCAACACTACCTTGGTTTTTGAATTTAGACAAGTTTACAAGAATTAATAAATTTGCACTAGCTGATTATAAACCCTGATTCGGTGAATAATTGATATTGCTTTAACAGGCTATTCAGCGAGCTTTCCTGAAAGAGAGTTACAGGAATTATCCAGGGCTAAATCGCTCTTCGGTAGATGCTTTTTGTTTACTTCATAGATTTATAGCACCCTTAGAACAAAACTCAGCACCTAAATTGCATCATTCGAGTTTGAGACTCTGTGCTGATTTGAGCAAGGCTAGGCTAAATCGCTGCCTAAAACTAGAACAGTTAAGCTTGAAATTTACTACAATTTCCGCCTCTGTGTACAGCACTTAGGTAAAAATGAATAATCTCTATGGGTAAATCTCTGACTAGCAATGGGTGAATCAATACAAATTTCTTATGCTAGCTCATGAATTTAATTTCATAGCTAAAAAATAATCTGTTATCCTGAACAATAAGCGGGATATAGTTTTAAACTCTTTGAATATTTCAGCTTGCTCGCTCGGACTAGGAGAGCGTCTGGGATATTTGGATGAATATATGCCTATCTAGATTTTTTTGACAAAAAGCTTCTTGAGGTATATAATATTATGCTCTGGTAAGGTCAGATGTGAGCAGTGGTTTTAGTTAGTCTAGATAACCAAGTTGTCGCCTAGCTTCAAATAAGCCAGCTGCTACGCTTACGGAGAGGTTTAAGCTACGGACACCGCGTTCAGACATGGGAATGTAAACTGTTTCTGTGCAGATTGCCAGGATGTCTGGTGGTAGTCCTGTGGTTTCGCTACCGAACAATAGCCAGTCATCGGGTTGGTATTGGATTTTGAGATAGCTGCATCTTCCTGAAGTCGTAAATCCGATTAATCGCCCACCAAGTTGTTGATGTCGGGCAAAAAATTCTGCCCAGGACTGGTGATTGTGAAGTTTTACGAAGGGCCAGTAATCTAAGCCTGCTCTTTTGAGGTAACGATCGCTAATTTCAAACCCCAAAGGCCCGACTAAATGCAGTTCTGTGGCTGTAGCAGCACAAGTTCGGGCAATATTGCCTGTATTGGGGGGAATTTGCGGGTGTACCAAAACCACTTTCACCATTATGAGTTTATGCTTGTGCGATCGCACTAATCTGTGAATATTACTTTTTCAAATTTTACTAACAAATTAGTCTCATTCAATAGTTTTTATTAATCAAACAAAAGCTTAATCGATTGATTAAATATTCTGATAGTTCCGGGGGGGATTTGGGGAGGTGGGGAGGTGGGGGGATGGGGGGATGGGGGAGAAAAGTTTTAAGTTATGAGTGTTGAGTTTTGAGTTGGGAACGAGTTGGAGAGTTTTAAGTTTTAAATACTCCCCTGCCCCCCTGCCCCCCTGCCCCCCTGCCCCCCTGCACCCCGACGCAACTAGGCGACTAAAACTTGGCAGAGTTTGTCTTCTAATTCTTGTTCTTGAGTTAAGGTGGTTTGGATGGCTTGGGTGATGACTTGGCGAGGATTGAAACCTTGGTTTATTTGGGATAACCATTTTTGGGCGGTGTTACCTTCCCGGAGGATTTTTTTCAGGGGGGAGAGGAAACAGCTAAAGCCTCGCTGTTTGGCGAAAGGCCAAACTTCTTGGTAAATTTGTTCAATCCAATCTCGCGCCAATATTGGTTGACCGTCTTGCCAATGTCGGATTTGGGCATCTAAACTGGATTTAGCGGCAGCATCTTCGTTGGCATCGGTGAGAGTTACTAAATCTTCGGGGGAAAGTTGGCTTTTTTCCAAAGGGTCTAGGGTAGGATCTTGGATTAATTGCCAAATTCTGGCTTCTAGTAGGGCGGTGATGGCTAAAAGGGCAATAGGATCTACTACTAAATCACAAATTCGCAATTCTAAACGATTTAAATCGTGGGGACGGTTGTTACCATTGGGACGGATGGATGACCAAAGGTGTCGGACGTTTTGCATTGTTCCTTTGGCTAACTGTTCTTCTGTCCAACGAATGTAGTGGGCGTGACTTTCAAAGAGGGGAACGTGGGCGGGTGTTTTGGGGAAAAGTCCCCAACGGGTAGAATGATATCCGGTTGGTTGACCTTCGAGGAATGGGGATGAGGCGCTGAGGGCGAGAATGAGTGGCGCTTCCATGCGGATGAGGCGAATTGCCCGCATGAGTAGTTCTGGTTGAGATATGCCAATATTGATGTGTATGCTGGCGGTGACGACTTTGGTGCCGTAGGTGTTTTCTATGTAAGTATGGTAGGGGTTTTTGGGGTCGGAACGCCAAAATCGATCGCTCCCGCCCAAGGATAAGGTACTGCCGGGAATTAAGGTATAATCGCCTAAACGTTGCAGGTAGGCTCTGAGTCGCTGTCTGGGACGGACTAAAGCGCAGAGTAAGCGATCGTAACACCATAAAGGCGCGGTAGTATATTCGACATTGCGGCTGTCCGGTTCTTTTACAAATCCGTCTAGGTCTGCCACAATGCGATCGGAAAGACCCACAATATCCCCTTGTGGTGTCCCGGTGTACATTTCAACTTCAAAACCTTTGGATAGCAGCACGGTTTATCCTTTACAGGTTACAATCACCTGCTCTAACTTAAGTTTAGCGACAAGGAAACGGAATTGCTCCTCTGTCATTAGTCTGGCATTAAAGATGATACTGATGGTAGATTTCGCTGGCGGCACGATGCAGTAGAGAATGACGATAAACTAAACTTTTGAGGTCGTCAGCATATCCGCCACCGATGACACAAGCGACGGGATAACCTTTGGCGACACAAGTACTTAAAACTTGCATTTCCCGACGATAAATTCCGGTGTCTGTGAGGGCTAATTTACCTAAGCGATCGGCTAAATGAATATCAACTCCTGCATCATATAATACTAAATCTGGCTTCACTTGGCTCAACAAGTCGGGTAAGTAACTAGCTAAAGTTTGTAAATATGCGTCATCTTCCATTCCCTCTGGTAATGGAACATCAAGGTCACTTTTTTGTTTAGTACCGGGAAAATTTACTTCACAGTGCATCGAAAAGGTGAATACACTTTCGTCTTCCTGAAAAATCAAGGCGGTACCGTCTCCTTGATGTACATCCAAGTCTACGATTAAAACTTTTTGAATCAGCCCGATATGTTGCAAAACACGGGCGGCTATGGCTAAATCGTTAAAAATACAAAAACCAGATCCATAATTGGGAAAGGCGTGATGTGTTCCTCCCGCAGTGTTGCAGGCTAAACCATGAGTTAATGCTAATTGGGCTGTCAATATGGTACCACCTACGGCAATGCAGGTGCGATTAGCTAAAGCTGGACTCCAAGGTAATCCTATTCTTCTTTGGGCTTTGCTGTCTAGCGTGCCTTTGCAGTAAGCTTGCACATATTCTGGTGTGTGAACTAATTCAATCCATTCTAAGGGAGGGTGTTTGGGTGCATGAAATTGTTGCGGTTTGGCAGTTCCATCAGTTAAAAGTAATTCGTAGAGTTGGCGAAATTTGGACATGGGAAAACGATGTCCTTCTGGAAGTGGCGCAATATAGTCAGGATGATATATCAGTGGCAAGTCCATTACGATTTTTTAAGTTTTTTCGCCATTGTATTTCTATTAAACTGTAATCTATTTAAAGTTGAAAATCTGTCATAACTTGAGCAGAATTTGCCATGAAATTATTAGATTGCTAGGTGCAAAAAGTATGATTCATCCAGATACAGAACTTCTCTATATAAATAAGTATGTAGGTTACGGAGTTTTTGCGACTAAGTTTATTCCTCAAGGTACGATTACTTGGGTGTTAGATCAGTTGGATCAAAAGTTTGATGAAACTTATGTAAATTCTCTAGATACTGTGCTGCGACAGAAGTTGCTTAAGTATTGTTACCGCGATCGCGATGGTAAGTACATATTATGTTGGGATATTGCTAAGTTTGTCAATCATAGTTTCAATTCTAATTGTATGAGTACGCCTTACAAGTTTGAAGTGGCGGTGCGGGATATTTACCCAGGAGAAGAGTTAACTGATGATTATGGTTATTTAAATTTAGATGAACCTTTTTACTGTTTGCCGGAAAAGGGTTGTTCGCGCACTAAAGTAATGCCTGATGATCTTTTGCAATTTTATCCACAATGGGAGCGAAAAATTGCCGCAGCGATGGAATATTTTAATGGAGTGGAACAACCTTTAAAGAGGTTAATCGATGCTCGGTATATTGATAAGGTAAATGCGATCGCTCAAGGAAAAGCTAAGATGGATTCAATTCTCAACTGTTACTATGACCGGGCGAACAAACGTGAGTATAGTCAGTTAGCTGTTAGTGCGATCGCTAACAATTTACCGCCCTTTTGCTAATATCAAATTTACTCATTCATTGGTGATATTATGGGAACAAATTTATTAGAAATTACCCAGGTTCGTCCCGAAAAAATTTCCTTGTTAAAATCGGTGGGATGGAAACTATTTCTCTCTGTATTGGGCGGAACATTAGTAGGTTTACTTTGTGCATCATATCTATTTTACCAGGAACTTGTTAAACAATCAAAAGCAGAATTACTCTCTAGTTTAGAAGTCCAAGCCGAAAGCTTAGAAGGTAATTTTAAAAGCTTTGAGAATACTGCAAAACTAGTTGCCGATGCAGCCACAACACTTCATCAAGCCGGGGAAAAAAGAGAATTTGTTTATGTTGATTTAATCCGGCGTTCTTTGCAAACTTCGCCTTTAGGAACTGGACTAGGTTTTGGGCAACCCCCAGAAAAACGTTTGATTATTCCTGAAAGAAAGTATGCCTATCCATTCGCGATTCGGGACAAAAGTGGTAAAGTAATTGCCAAGGGGGGAGAAAGTGAACCGGGAGATTTTCAAGAAAGTTATTTTAGAGATCCCATTCAGGCTGGTAAAGCAATTTGGCTCGAGCCAGTTCGCTATAAAGAAACAACTGTTGAGCCTCCCCAAATCTTCGTTAGCACTAGTTATACTTTACCATTTTATAATAATAAAAAACAACTGTTGGGGGTAATGGCTTTAGATTTAGAATTGGGATTTATTAGTGAAAAATTATCCCAGTCTGTCATGAGAGATTCTGGTTATTTTGTGCTAGTGAGTCCGAAAGGAAATTTAATTGCTTATCCGCCAGATCCTCAATTAGCACTTGATTTAAAGCCATTTCCTCAAATTAATAACTACGATCGACTTTGGCAAAAAATTAACTTAAAACTTAAATATAATCAGGAAAATACCGGAATTATATCTTGGCAAGATCAAGAAGGTAAGCAGGAATTTTGGGCTTATCGAAAAATTTCTAATAATAATTGGATTCTGTTAGCTTCGATACCAAAATGGATGGTAATTGGGCCATTATTGCGCTTTTCAATTGTGGGAACTTTATTAGCAGCAATGGGTGCTTCTGCTGTTTTAGCCGCAGTAGTTTTTCTGTTTGTCAGAAATTTAAATCGGCGTTTACAACCGATCATGGATGAGTGTAATTTATTGGCGGAAGCTAGTCCTAAAAGTGAAGAATTGATGAGTCGAGAAGATGAAATTGGCAGGTTAACTATATCTTTTTATAACTTGTTGGGACAAGTAACTGTAAATGAAAAACGCTTGCGAAAAGAAATGGAAAAATCAGCGCAAGCTTATCAAGCTTTACAGGAAGCACAAGCGAAGCTAATTCAAACAGAAAAAATGTCTAGTTTGGGACAATTAGTAGCAGGTGTAGCCCATGAAATTAACAATCCGATTAATTTTATTTATGGCAATTTACCCCACGCTGCCGACTACACACAAGAACTTCTCAGATTAATTGAATTGTATCAAGAGAAGTATCCTAATCCTGAACCAGAAATTCAAGAATTGGAAGAAGAAATTGATTTAGAATTTCTGATAACGGATTTAAAGAAAATTCAAGCATCGATGAGTATGGGTGCGAATAGAATTCGGGAAATTGTGCTGTCTTTACGCAATTTTTCCCGCTTTGATGAAGCGGAAATGAAAGATGTGGATATTCATGAGGGAATTGATAGTACTTTATTGATTTTGCAAAATCGTCTGAAAGAAACACCTGCAAATTTTGCGGTTAAGGTAGTTAAAGAATATGGTAATTTGCCACTATTGGAATGCTATGCTGGACAATTAAATCAGGTATTTATGAATATTTTGACTAATGCGATCGATGCTTTAGACAAATTCCGAAGCAAAGAAAAAGAGGAGAATCAAAACTTGGTTCCAACTATTATAATCCATTCAGAATTATCTGAGGATAAATCCCGCGCCGTAGTTAAAATTAAAGACAATGGTTGTGGTATTTCAGATGAAAATCAAACTAAGTTATTCGATCCTTTCTTTACTACAAAACCTGTGGGTAAAGGTACTGGTTTAGGTTTATCTATTTGTTATCAGATTATCGTAGATAAACATAAAGGTGATTTACGCTGTGTTTCTGAAGTTGGGAAAGGAACGGAGTTTAGTATTGAAATTCCTGTTTATCAAACAAAACCAATTAGTAAGATATTTTAAACTTGCTAAATATTCAATCCTAACTGTCACCTGTTGATTGACTATTAAGAATTTCCCGAATACGCTGTCTAAACAATTTTACTGCGCTTCTTTGTCCAATTGTGCGACTTTGTTCGATAAAATTGGGAATTTCTCCTATTGGTAAAAAGGGAAATGCTAAACTTTGTTCGCACTGTTCATATCCCCCTTCAACTCGTCGATAAATCAACAATGTTTTCCTAGTATATCGCCAGAGTTCGGGAACACCTAAAGCTGAATAAAGCGCTTCTTTGTTGACAGAAGAACTGGTATAGTCTGATTCTACTGCTAAATCCGGTGGTGGATCTTCTGGCAAGTTAATTTTACGTCCTCTTACCAAAGCTTCATTTTGAATGTAAAAACAAGTATCTGGTTCTACAGCACGAGTTAAATCTTCTCGTTCTAAGGTTAAAGCACCTAACTTTCTTACTTCAATACCGAGTTCGTCTGCAATGACTTCAACAAAACTCTCTATTAAACCTTTGGGTTCTTCGTGTTCTTCTAATGGCATTCTAGTTTCTAACACTCCTCGATCGTAAGCGATTCTCCAAGCGCGATCGTCTCCTACTTCTTTCATTAATTGTTTGTAAGTTTGCCAGCTAACACCTCGCATCACGATTCTATTTTCTTGAGGAATTGCTGGAACAGGTTGTTCAACTAAAGCTTTGTCTGATGTTACCATATCTACTAATTTTAAATTTGGGGTTTTTCTTACTTTAGCAAAACTTTGCGGAATAGACGGAGAATTACATAAGCGATCGCCACCGCAACTAAACCTATTCCAACACTTAAACCAAAAGCTTGTTCAACAGAAATTGAGTTACTTCTTTCTGTGGGAGATGGCAATTTTTGAGAGATAATAGAGGCGGTAACGCTACTTGCTGCTAATCCGGTACTGGCGATAATAATTGTGTTGGTGAGAGTGCGATCGCTTTCTTTTCTCTCTAAATCTATCATCCCTTGAATTATGTTAACCTGGCTTTCTAAAACTTTAGCCATTAAACTATAATTAGTGTAATCTTTTGCTATTTGAAATTGATATTTTTGCTCTACTACTCTCCTAAAATATTCTAAATATTTTAGGAGAGTATCGCCTATCATCACATCTTTTTCAGCTAAAAATTGAGCCTTTTCTTCAATTGTGTTTATGATAGATTGGTAATTTGCTAAGTTAATCTTGATAGTTTGTTGAAATATTTCCAGTTGATTGACTTCAGTTAAATAATTAAAAGATATTTTTGGCTGACATTGGAGTATTTTCTGTAAATCGCTTGATGCAGAAAAATTCTCTATTTTCTGGGTTGTATTGGCAATTTCCCTAACCAATTTATGCAATTCATGGTTACATTTTCGGCTTTCCGAATAAGCCCAAATAATTTTATTACGGTAAGCAAAAAGCTGTAACCATAGTTTATAAAAACTAGCTGTTTTCTCCATCGTTTGCAAATTGGGATAAAGAAAAATCAAAACATGATGATTTTCCTTTTCTATATCTTCCCACTGTTGCGGAGATTGCCAAATTTCAAAAACATTAGCACCTAAAAACTTACCTTCTTGGGGATTTTGCCATTCTTTACCAGTAAATTCTTTGTATAATTCTTGGGCGATAATTTGAGGGTTAGAAGATGGCGGTAAGTAACCGGAAATTATCCAAGTTGTGCCTAAATTTGCAGTTTTATAATCAGCTAAAGTTTTTAAATATTGTAGACAAGTAATAGGTTGAGCTTGGATTTTATCATTAATATAGCAATCAAATAATAGCGCATAAGTATCATTTAACCGAATTGGATAGTAAGAAGCTTCTATAGGATATCCGCCCAAAGATGCAGTAAAGAAAAATTGTTTTTGTCTCTTGGCAGCTTCAGAAAATTCCAGTAATCTGACATATTCTGTATTTTCTGCTTTTGCTTCTTCACTCAGTTCTACCTTTAAATTCTTGGGTAAATTAGACCAAAAATTAGCATGATTAGTTTTAATATCTGCTTCGTTCTCTGTTAAAGCTTCTCTTTGGTGATAAAGAAATAAATCAAGAGTTGGATAAATTATCTTGTTCATCAGTTTGTTTGCTGTGAGTAAAGACACCTTTCACAGCTATTGTACTGTTCGTTGTAAGCGCTTTAGCGCTGTAGCACTGAAGTGCTTACAACGAACTTTGAGAAAGTTACCTGTACTCTTGATTTTGAATGCTACCGATTCTCGCTTCTGGGCGCAAGAAACGATCGAGTTGAGATTCAAAGAACTGGCGATTTGCCATCAAATGTTTCGGATTTGGATCGTCTAAAGGATAGAGTAAAGCAGTCCTTAAACCGTTAAATACTGCTGATGTCACCACATACATGGAACGTTGGAAACTAATCCCCAATTGGATTAGCATATCATCTTCATTGCGGCAATGTTTGTGATAGTAATCCTTCAGATATGGGGGTAAGAAATGGAACATATCCTGCATTAATTGGGTTGGAGGAATACCCGCAGTACCTACCGGAAACACATCAGCGTAGAGAATTCCATAATGGAAATCTTCTTGCTTTTCAGGAATTTGTTTTGCTTGGGCGTTGTAAGATTTAGTGCCTCGGAAAGGTGAAGTGCGATAGAAAACTGCTTCGACGTAAGGTAAAGCAGCATCATATAACCACATTAAACCCAAATCTTTGGGAATGATTTTATGCACTTCATCGCGGATTTTTACATGGTGATAAATTGGTCTTCCGGCAGCGATAAAGATGCAATTAACCAAGAAATCCATTGCTTGAGGAACGGTGGTAATTTCTCCGGCATCGTAGCGATCGCTAATCTCAAAAAACACCGGAGCCATTACTTCCCAGAATAATCCCAGATTAGCATAATAAGAAGCTTGGCGACACTGTTCCAAAAACAAATCTGGGAACAGTTTATAAAGGGTTAACATTGCTGGATTACCCTTGAAATAAGACTTAATCGCCTCATCAGCAGATTTCTTATATTCTGGGGTATCCAAATAAAGATCCATACCACCACCGAGACGATGCCAAAGCATAGAACGCATACATTCTTCAGCGAATTCCATGTTAACGCGATCGTGCCAAAGGTGATGAAAAATCCGAGGAAAATTCTTCTTTAATTCTCCCTTATCCATAAACTCTAAAAGTTCAGGATGCGCTGTAGCTTCTCCCTTTCTCCAAACTCGATAATCTGCATCATCACCTTGATAATGGTTATGCAAATTTAAATACTCATCGGGCAAAAAGTACTTAAAGAAAGGGAAAGGATCGACAAAAACCTTCTCACCAATATAAAGCAAATCCCGCCAATAAAAATCCATCGGTACAGCATAAGCTTTATAGATACCGATAATTTGCATCAAATTTTCTGGCGAATCAGGTAACATCGCACCGCCAGCTTCCAAACGATGCACAACATCAGCATATTTATGCCTAGAAGGAGGCAATTTACTTGTAGACTTAACCGGAGTTTGTACCATCTTACTTCCCTAAAAATTGACAACCAAAAATGCTCTTAATCTGCCATTTACAAACCAGATATTGAACACTTAACCAAAATTTTGTTCTTCATCTGCGTTGATCTGCGTTGATCTGCATTCATCTGCGTTCTAAAAACAAGTTCTGGCAGCAAACTCTACTTACTTCTGAGAAATTTCTATCACCTTAGCTATTTGTTGTTGTGGATGAACTTGCACAGATGCAACTAATGCAGTGCTACTTTTTTCACTCCAACGCATTAACCAAGTAGGTTGCACGCCCAAAAAGAAAGTTAAACCTACTAAAATTAAAGCGGGAATTCTTTCAGTCCATAACACTTTGGGATAATAAGCTGTGGCATTATCCAACTTACCAAAACAGGTGCGGTTTAACAGAATTACGAAGTAAACTCCGGTCAACATTGTGCCTACGACACAGATTAAAGTTGGAATAGGAAATGTTGCATAAGCGCCTTGGAAAACTACAAATTCAGCAATGAAACCTACTAAACCTGGAATACCCGCACTTGCCATTCCTGCTGCTACGAGAAAAGCGCTAATAAAAGGTAAACCGCGAATGGGATTCATTAAACCATTGAGTACATCAAGTTCGCGAGTTCCCACTTTTGCTTCAACTACACCAACTAAATAGAAAAGTGCAGCTAAAATAACGCCGTGACTGAACATTTGGGCGACTGCGCCGACAGTTCCTAAAGGTGTGGCGGGGGCGAGTCCTAAGAGCACATAACCCATGTGTCCGATCGAACTATAAGCTACCATTCTTTTGATGTCTTTTTGAGCGATCGCAGTTAGCGCCCCATAAACCACACTCACCGTCGCCCAAACTGCTAAACTAGGAGCCAAAGTTCCCCAAACATCAGGGAATAAACCCAAACAAAAACGCACTAAACCATAAGTTCCCAACTTCGCTAAAACACCACCCAAAAGAATTGCTATTGGTGGAGAAGCTTCCACATAAGCATCAGGCAACCAAGTGTGGAAAGGAACTAAAGGAGTCTTGATTCCGAAACCAATTAACAAAGTAATTAACAGAGGAAGTTGCCAACTAAAAGGCAAAACTGTTGATTTAATTGTGGCATAATCAAAATTGAAAGTAGCGCCTCTAATGGTAGTTCCTGCTAACCAACCCAAAGCTAAAAAAGCAGCTAAAATCAGAATTCCCGAAACTGCTGTGTAAAGTAAAAATTTAATTGCTGCATATTCCCGTTTTAAACCACCCCAAATCGCAATTAACAGATACAGGGGAATGAGTTCAATTTCGTAGAACAGCACAAACAGCAGTAAATTCTGTGCTAAGAAAGAACCTGCTAACCCAGAACTAACTAGCAGAATTAAAGAGTAATAAAGTTTGGGACGAGAAATGTTTTCACCGCTGCTGAAAATGACTATCCAAATCAGCAAGCTGTTTAAAACAATTAAAGGTAAAGATATCCCATCGATCCCCAAACTATAGGACAAACCCAAAGTTTCAATCCAAGGCAGAAATTCGGTTAATTGAAAACTGGGATTGCTAATACTGAATTTGGACAGAATGAAAAGAGTCCAGAAAAAGATGATGCTAGCTACTATTAAAGCTAAATTTCGAGCGTTACGTGCTGCTTTTTCTTGCGGTAAAACGCCGATAATAGCAGCACCAATGACAGGCAACCAAATTAAAGTACTCAGCATGGTGATTAGTCAAGTTTTGAGTGTTGAGTGTTGAGTTTTGAGTTAGGAAGAAAGTTTTGAATTGTCGGGGCGGGTTTAGAAAATAATTTTTCCTTTTCACAGATCGCCTTTCAACAAAACCCGCCCTTGCTTATTTCCTGCCCTTACTCATTTACTGACAATTAATAGTTGGGATAAAAAGGGCCAGCTAACCAAAATTATTAGTAAAGAAACGCCCAAGAGGATGCTTAAGAGGTAAAACTGACCTTTACCTGAGACGTTGTATTTGAGAGTTTGTCCGCTAAAAACTGTGGCGAGTCCGGTGAGATTTACTAATCCATCAACTAGGTAACGATCGATCGCATACATCACACGGGAAATTAAATCAACCACAAAGACGATCGTCAACTTATAAAGTTTGGCAGTGTACAGGTCGTAAGCAAAGAAATCTTGTAGAGGTTGCCAACTTAACTGCACTGGTTTTTCCCAACTGTTGTTGAGATAAACTACACTACTCAAAGCGAAACCAGCTAAACTCGAAACAATCAAACTTAACGCTACAGCTAGATTTCCAGTTTCTAAACTGGGTAACTGATGCCATTGCCAAAGTAACAGTGGAACGTGAAGATTTAAGCCACTTAAAATTACCATTGGCAAAGCCATCGGCCAATGAATTTCCGGGGAACGGTAAGTCATCGGTTTGACTTTACCAGCAAATACTAACCCGAAAGTGCGAGTCAAACTAAAGGCAACGATCGCGTTAACTGCTAACACTAATCCAGCCATCAATGGATATGATACCCACAGTTGTTCGACTAATTGTTGCATTGACCAAAAACCGCCCAATGGTGGCAAGGCAATTAACCCAACTGCACCAATAATAAAGGCAAATCCTGATACTGGTCGGCGCGACCACAAACCACCGTATTGAGTCAAATCTTGAGTAGTATTATTCCAAACTACACCACCAACACCCATCACCAAAAGTGCCATGCTGAGTGCATAAGTGAAGGTTAATAATAATGCGATTTGGGGTTGTCCAGCGGCTACAGCAATAAAAACTATGCCCATGTAAGCGCTGACAAGATAAGACAAAGCGCGTTTAATATCAATTTGGGCAATAGATATTAAAGAAGCACCAATAGCAGTTGCGCCACCAATAATAAACATTGCCAACTCTGATACTGGAGAGAGGGCTAAAACTGGTTGAATTTTGACTAATACCCAAGCGCCAGTGGCGACAACTACGGCATTCCGCAAAATGGTAGCCGGAAGGGGGCCTTCCATTGCTTCATCTAACCACAAGTGTAAGGGAAATTGAGCGCATTTGCCCAATGGCCCTGCAATTAAAGCTAAACCCAATAATGCCGCAAGTTTTGGCTCAATTTCGGCGGTTGATGCCCATTCTGCTAAATCGGTGAAGTTCCAAGTTCCGGCAATGGGATAGATTGCTAAAACTCCCATAAGTAGGAATAAATCTCCTACCCGTTTGGTTAAAAACGCATCTCTTGCGCCTGTAATTACTAATGATTGGTTAAACCAATATCCGACGAGTAAATAAGTGCCCAGGGTTAAAAGTTCGAGGATGGCGTAACTGAAAAAGAGGGAGTTGCACAATACTAAACCGCACATTCCTGCCTCGAAAAATGCCACTAAAGCGAAGAATCTTGCCCACCCCCAGTCCATCTCCAAATAACCAACAGCGAAAATTTGCGCTAGAAAGTTTAACCCCGTGATTACAACTGTAGCTCCTACTGTCACGGTGGAGATTTCCAAGGGCAAAGTTAAGTCTAAGTTAGCTACTTGCAGCCAAGGAATGAAAAGTTGATAGGGTGTTTGGTTCCAAATAGCTGTTAGAGCAAATAACCCGTGCAGAAAAGCCAAAAATGTTGTAATTAGGTTAACATAACCGGATGGTCTTGGCCCTGTGCGGCGAATGATTCCGGGCGACCAGGGTATTGTTAAAATCATCCCGATTAAGGGATATATGGGCACCATCCAAATAGTTTGGAGCAAGAACTGAGACATCAGGATTACCCCTCGAATTTCAGCAAGAATTATGGATAAACGAAGGTTATGGACTTGAGTAGCCTCAATCCATATTCTTCCGTTAAGGCATATTAATATTTGCGTGTTTACGAAGCCATTAATGTGCCAAGAATCACTAGCTTTTTGAGCCAAGCTAGTTGTTAAATAACAATGTATCAAATTATCTTATGAATTTAAGACTTTTTTAATTTTATTTGATTGATAGTACGAACAGTTATCATAGATTTTAATTTATACATCAAAGAAAAACGGCAAATCTGTATAGCATTTAACGTAACATTGCACAAGAAAGAGGTGAGAAGGCCCACCTCTGGTATACACTGGAGGTTTTAAACCACACAGGTATAAGGAAATCTGATACTACTCATCATCGTGGGCAAAGCGTCGGAACAAGTAATCTAGGGCGTAGTTACGGAGATTGTAATATTCCGGGTCTTCCATGATTCGAGTCCGATCGCGTGGGCGGGAAAAAGGAATGTTGAGAATTTCCCCGATATTTGCCCTGGGGCCATTGGTCATCATCACCAAGCGGTCTGCTAAAAATAAGGCTTCGTCAATGTCGTGAGTAATCATCAACACTGTCATCCGCATATCGTTCCAAATTTTCAGCAGTTCTTCTTGTAACTCTTCTTTGGTGATAGCGTCTAACGCCCCAAAGGGTTCGTCTAAAATTAATACTTGTGGACGAATAGATAGGGCACGGGCGATCGAAATCCGCTGTTTCATCCCCCCTGAAAGTTGCTGCGGTTTTTTGTTAGCTGCTTCTGTGAGTCCGACCAAATTTAAGTTGTATTTGACTATTTCCTCTTTTTCGGACTGAGGTTTGTCTGGGTGAACTGCATCAACTGCTAAGTAAATGTTTTCAAAGGCAGTTAACCAAGGTAAGAGGGCATAGTTTTGGAATACTACCATGCGGTCAGGGCCGGGTTTGGTGATTTGTTGCGATCGTAATCTTACTTCCCCAGTCGTTGGTCGAGAAAAACCAGAAACCATGTTTAGTAATGTGGATTTTCCGCAACCTGAGTGCCCGATGACGCAGATAAATTCGCCCTCTTGAATTTTCAGGTTAACGTCTTCTAAAACTACATAAGGCCCTTTGGGTGTGGGGAAGGCTTTGGAGACGTTTTCAAAGTTTAAAAATGGCTCTTTTTTTGCTGATTTTACAGCTACAGGAGTTTTGGTTGTTTGAGTTGTTTTGGTGCTTGGGTTTTTCAAGGTTGGCATTTTCCTAAATTATTTGTGGTGTGTGAGAGGCTTTTTTTGAACCGCAAAGAACGCAAAGAACGCAAAGGAAGAGAGGGAAGAGATTGAGAGATGGAGAGATTTTTTCCCAGTAGGACAAATTTCTTGCCTGTCATCCTCAGTCCCTAGTCCCCAATTTAAGCAACTTTTAATCTTCCGGGAACAGGCAAAGCAACTTCTTCTATGCGGAATTCACGTTTGATTTTTTGTTGGGCAAGATAAGCCAGTGGATCTTCGGAATTGAAGGTGATGCCATCAAATAATTCGATTTTTCCGCGTGAGTAACTAAAGTCGAGTAAGCCGAGTTCTCTGGCTGCCATACTAAAGACATCTACGCGACATAAACGTTCCATAATTTCTAACCAGTTTCTGGGGAATGGAACTTTATCCCAACGTGCCATTTGGGTCAAAATCCACAGGTGTTCGGTACGGCTAGGACGGTTAACGCCTTCTCCAAAAAATAGGTGATGGGCGTATTCTCGGTGATGTTCTAAGCTGCAAACTGCGACGTTAGGATCGCCAATTTGAATGTATTCAATGTCAGTTCCTACATATTCTGGTCTGGTTAAAATTTGCCGCACTTCTTCATAGTGGCGTTCTTGGCAACAGAATTGGGCGGCTTCTAAAAGTGCGGTTACTAATGCTAAATGTGTTCTTGGATATGCAGCCGCCCAATCTTCACGAACTCCCAAAACTTTTCCGGGATGTCCTAACCAAATTTCTAAATCGGTGGCGATCGAAAATCCAATTCCTTCTACCGCAGCCCGAATATTCCAAGGTTCCCCTACACAATATCCGTCAATGTTTCCTGATTGCAAATTGGATACCATTTGCGCGGGAGGAATCACTGTCAAACTCACATCTCGATCTGGATCAATCCCTCCTGCTGCTAACCAATAACGCAACAGCAAATTGTGCATGGAAGAAGGATGTACCATGCCAAAAATGTGCTGTTGGTCTTTGGATTTTTGCAGGTATTTTTTCAGGTCTGATAAGGTGTAAATTCCCTGTTCATAAAAGCGTTTGGCTAAGGTAATTGCATTTCCATTCCGCGCCATTGTTAGGGAAGTAACGATCGGAACTGATTGCCCACCATTACCACCTAAAGTTAACCACAAAGGCATCCCCGCTGGCATTTGGGCAGCATCTAATTGTCCGGCTACCATATCATCAACAATGCCACGCCAGCTAGGTTCTCGAACTAACTTAACTTCTTCTAAACCGTATTTAGCAAAGAAACCTCTTTCTTTAGCTACTGCTAATGGCGCACAAGCTGTTAAAGGTACAAAACCAATTTCCAAATTTACCTTTTCTAAATTGTTGCGAGAAATAGCAACTTGGGCTTTGCTGGCTTGCCGCTTTTTCACTTGTTTTTGACGGTTTAAGAAGTAGATCATTTCACTCCGTAAGCTGTAATAATTCGGGTGATTAACTACTTCCATCCGTTTGCGGGGACGGGGAATATCTACATCTAAGATTTGCCCGATTTTGGAACCGGGGCCATTAGTTAACATGACAATGCGATCGGACAAAAGTACAGCTTCATCAACATCGTGAGTTACCATCACCGATGTTACTTTGTACTCTTCGCAAATTTCCATCAATCTTTCTTGCAAGTTCCCTCTGGTTAATGCGTCTAATGCGCCAAAGGGTTCATCTAATAGTAACAATTTCGGACGAATTGCTAGAGCACGAGCGATCGCCACCCGCTGTTTTTGTCCCCCAGAAAGCATCGCTGGTTGTTTGTCTGCGTGGGGTCGCAAACCTACCATATCAATGTGCTTTTCTACGATCGATTTTCTCTCACCCTTCGGCAGATCGCCCATCACTTCATCTACTGCCAATTCGATGTTTTCCCGCACATTTAACCAAGGTAGTAGCGAGTAGTTTTGAAACACCACCATCCGATCTGGCCCAGGTTTGGTGATTGCTTTACTTTCTAAAGTTACGACTCCTTCAGTGGGTAAATCTAAACCCGCAATCATGTTTAATAAAGTAGATTTACCGCAACCAGAGTGACCAATTAAAGAAATGAATTCGCCTTTTCTAATTTGCAAGTCTATGCCTTTGAGGGCGAGATACTGACCGCCGTTAGATAGGTCAAAAACCTTATCGATTTTATCAACTGCAACGAAAACAGACATAGTAGTTATTTGGGTAATTTTTTGCTAGTGGGTAGTAAGTACTTTGCGATTTGTAGGGTGCGTTCGCGATAGCGTAACGCACCATTACACTAAGTTTTATTCAGGAAGAATCTTGGTTTGTACCCAAGCCATTAACTTGTCAAGTAGCAAGCCTACAATCCCGATATAAACCAGTGCCAAAATTACTTCGCTGATTTTGTTTGCTTGATAAGAATCCCAGATGAAGAAGCCGATACCAGCTACACCGGACATGACGATTTCAGCCGCGATAATCGCTAACCACGCTAGACCGATCGCAATTCTCAATCCAGTGAAGATGTAAGGCAATGCAGAGGGAATCAAAATCTTGAAGAAGTACTTTTTCTTATTCAGTTGCAACACTTTGGCAACGTTGTTGTAGTCTTGGGGAATTTGGCGCACACCAACTGCGGTGTTAATTAGAATCGGCCAAATTGCAGTGATGAAAATTACGAACAATGCGGCGGGTTCGTTCTTTTGTAATGCTGCCAAAGCAATAGGTACCCAAGCCAAAGGTGGAACTGTTCGCAGTAGTTGGAAAATTGGGTCTAAAGCTTTAGACATCATTTGATTTGTACCCACCAGAATGCCTAAAGCAATTCCCACAACTGCGGCGAAAAAGTAACCAATTGCTACCCGTTGTAAGCTGGCTAAAATTTGCCAAAATAACCCAACGTCTGTTTCACTTTTTCTGTAAAAAGGCCACCAAATCAGAATCCAAGTATCTTGGACAACTTTAATCGGGCCAGGAAGAGTCACACCGGGAAGGAAAGAAAAGAGTTGCCAAATTACTAACAGGATAGCGAGCGCGATCGCTGGAGGAATAATATCCGGCAACATCTTTTCAATTTTAGCCATCCAGGGATTCTGTGCTGTTTTAGCGGTTCTTCTTTGCAATGTCGTCATTGTACTAGGGTTCCTTATACTGTGTGGAAAAAACTTTCCAGTGTTACTTGTGGGAAAAGTAGTAATGGGCGCAATTACCCATTACCAAAAACTAAACGCTGACCTTTTTAATCTTCAGACTTTGAAGGTAAGCCTTGGGATTTTCTGGGTCAAAGGTAATGCCATCGAAAAATGTTTCCACACCGCGAGAAGTGCTGGTGGGAATATCAGCAGCAGCAATATTCAACTCCTTAGCTGCTTCTCTCCAAAGGTCTTCACGATTGACTTTATCGATCATCGCTTTGGCATTGTCTAAAGTCTCCATTGGTAAAAAGCCCCAACGAACACTTTCTGTTAAGAACCAAAGGTCATGACTCTTGTATGGATAAGAAACGCTACCTTTCTCATCTTTCCAATACAAAGCAGCCATTGATTTATCATCAATTGTGCGACCATCACCAAGAGTGTATTTGCCCATGAATGGTTCTAGAAGAACTTGTTCAGCAACATTAAAATATTGCCGTGCCGACAGAATACGCGCCATTTCTGGACGGTTATTAAAGTCATCGCACCATTGCTGGGCTTCCATAATTGCTTTTAAGATTGCCTTGGTAGCATTAGGATGTTTATCCACCCAATCTTTTCTCATTGCTAAATATTCTTCGGGGTGGCCTTTCCATATTTCCGCTGTTAAAGCAGCTAGGAAACCAATCTTATCAGCGACAATTCTGTAAGGCCAAGGATCTCCTGTACTAAAGGCATCCATTGTGCCAGTTTTCATGTTAGCTACTGTTTGGGCTGCGGGTACTGTTAATAATTTCATTTCTGCATCGGGATCAATACCCGCCGCCGCCGCCCAGTAGCGAATCCAAAAATCTTGGTTTACGTGGGGAAAGGTGTAAGCGGCGGTGAAAGTTTTACCTTGGGATTTCAAGCCGCCCATTAAAGATTTGCCCTGAGAAAGCTTGAGGTCAATCCCTTTTCCTCTGTGTTGTTCTGCGATCGCAATCCCATTTCCATGTGTATTTAATTGACACAAAATATACATGGGAATTTTGACATTGCCTTTGGTAATCTTACCTTCGCTAATTAGATAAGGCATGGGCATTTGCCATTGTCCACCATCAATCCCACCACCTTGAGATCCGATTTCTGCGTTATCTCTAGCAGCACCCCAGTTGGCTTGTTTAGATACTTCTACATCACTCAAGCCATGACGGGCAAAAAACCCTTTTTCTTTAGCAATAATTAGCGGCGCAGCTTCAACAATTGGTAAGTATCCCAGCTTTACGCGAGTTGTTTCCGGGGCAGCACCAGGATTAACATTAACTACAGGAACAGCTGTATTTCCTGTTGTACTTGTTGCTGTATTTCCTGCGGTATTTGCTGGCGCTGCATTACCTCCTTGAGTCAGATTTTCTGGAGGGTTTCCTAAACAACCTTTAAGTAAAAGGGAACTAGCAGCAGTTGCACCAGCAGTTAGTAAAAATTTACGTCTAGAAACCCGACTAGAAAACTGATCCATAACATCCTCCAGCAGCAAAGCTTTAATCTTGGGTTGGCAAAATCTTGTTTACACTCGCAACAACCTACCAGAAAAACTAATTTTTTCCGTTTGCTAAAAAATTGTTTTGATTCTTTATAAGGAGATACCGTTGCTATTAAGTTACGAAAAAGTTTTTCTTTAATTACATCTAAAATTTCTAGACGTTTTCCGAACTTATTCGTTATTTGGTTTTACGGTGAATCCCTTTATTTAGGTTGTTTAATTTGTGTTGAACTCACTATAGCACGGTATTAAATAAATATAAAATTAAAGTTATTGATTGAGATCCCCTAAATTTACTGATACAAAATTGGTTTATTCAGTTTATATAAATTACTTATTTAAGGGGTTTTCTGATATTTATAAACAGCAAAAATTAATCGTTCCTTTATTAAGAAACGATTTATTCTTTAGCTATTAGCAGTTCGATAGTTCCTAAAAATAGCATTATTGAGGATTGCCAATTAGCTTATGTGCATAAGCAGCAATCACACAAATAATGCCTAGCAAGTAATAAATCTTGCTGGTTTTACCGAACTAAGATTTTATGAAATTATTGAAAGCCGGGTAATTTACTTACCTGTGCATATTGTCCCATGTTGATAAGCTAGACACAAATCAATTTTTTATGGGATAACCATTAGTTTTTATCTATGCACAGACAGATATATAAATGCTCAGGACTTACGCAGTGACGCTAGGCGATGGTGGGATGGTGCGGGGGATGGTGCGTTACACTGGCGTTAACGCACCCTACGGGAGGCTTTGCGTAAGTCCTAATGCTAACGATCGCACAAAAAAAGAGAGAGGAGCCAGCATATTTTCCTCTCTCTAAATTTTATATGCTATTGAATTTATGATTCTTTGGTTTGGCGTAGTTCCAACCAGAAGGGAACGAAAATCCAAGCCGCTACTATTAATAATGCTAAGACTGCAAATTGGGCTGCCCAAGCGACTAATTGTTCTAAAGGTACAACTTTTCCGGCGAAAAACGACAGACTGACCATGACTGCACCCCAAGCTGTTGCACCAGCGATGTTGTATGCCATAAATTTCAAGTATGGCATTTCGACGATTCCAGCTAAGGGGCTGGCGAAAATCCGCAATAAAGCAATAAATCTACCAATAAAGACGGTTTTCCCGGCGTTTTCGCTAAATTGCTGCTTGAGTTCTACCAGTTTTTCTTCCTGAATGCGGAGAATTTTTCCGATAGTTAAAAGCAACGCCCAACCGCCGTATCTACCAATTAAATAACCAAAGTTACCGCCTAAAACTGCGCCTGCGATCGCACTACCTAAAACTAACCAGTAATTCAGTTCCCCGCTACCAGCTAAAAACCCTCCCGCTAGGGTAATAGTTTCACCAGGCAACGGAATTCCCAAATTTTCTAATAAAATTCCGATAAATACTGCCCAGTAGCCGTATTGACCCGCAAGTTCCTGGATATTCTCCAGGGAAACTACTTCTAATGACATCTGCTACAGCCTTAACAAAGGTTAACATTCATCTTTGATCTTGACTTAGCTACTACAACAGTGTCAATCGATTTTAGATTTTCGATCGATCAACTTGTAGGGCGGGCATCTTGCCTGCCAATCAGCTTAACTTTGAGGTGCAATAGTTAAATCGATAATTGGTTGATTGGTTAAGCAATACCAATGACAGGTGAATAAATCGGGGGTTTGTGCATTAATACTGGCGATCGCAGGTGCAGCGGGAAAGGGGAAAACTCGATCGAACCAAATTTCTTTATCGCTCAATCCAAATTGAATTAAATAAGTAGCTGGTGAAGCGTTGAGAAACTTAAGTATATTGTATGCCATCTCATAAAGTTTCTGACGCATCGCATCAGAGAAATGCACTGGCTGAAAGTAACTTAACTCAACTTCTGATTCTGATGAAGTTTCGCTTGCTGGGCCGATCGCTTCTGCATAAACTGGCCCTTTTTGAGTCAAAACCACAGGCAACCAAAAGTTACCCGTTCTGGTAACATAACCGAAATTTTCTGATATTAAATAACGGAATAACTCTACCTTTTCGCAAGCTTTAAATATAGCTTTTTCCGGGAAATCAAAATTACTAGGAAGATGCAAAGTTAATGGACAAAATACCACTTCCTTTGGCAGATTTAGCGAATTTAGATGGTTTTTTCCGAAAACTTTTATCGTTGTGGCGGGTTGTGCAATGGCTTTTCGCAAAGCCTCTACCATTATTGCAGTTGCGGGAGATGCAGCCATTAATTCGCCAGTAGCATTCACCTCCCCATCAACTACGATCCAAACTTCAAGCATTACTAAAAGGAAGACTAACTCTACTACCTCCAACTTTAGGAAAGCTAGGCAAATCAAGCCTTGCATTAGGAGTCCGACTTTTAATTGCCAACCGATAGGTTAGACTTTGCAATTCTGCGTGAAGTTGACGATTTTCCCGTTGTAGCATTGTCACTTTTTCTTTAATTGGTGCAAGGCGTTCCGTAAATTTCTGGCGATAAATTTGCGGTAATTCCTGTACCACTTGTTCGAGCATTCGGCTACGATCGGTTAATTCTTGAACAGACTGACGCAGGTGATAGATTTCGGCATCGCGATCGGAAATCTGCTCTTGGTAGAACTTCACTTGTTGTTCTACCCCTTGCAGTTGCTCTTGCATAGCCTGCATCTGAGCTTGATGCTGTTGCGATAATTCCGGCGCGGGTAGGAAAGTCGTATTTCCCTTGACTAACCGGAATAGTTCTTGAGACAACTGTTGAACCAGTTGATCTCTCAGTTGCAATTCCTCACGGAGATGAGAAACTTCTGATTGCAGGGATTGAAAGGGGGTGTCGATTTGGCTCACAATGGCTCACAACTCCTCGAAGATTTTGCCAACTTGCCGTTATAGTACGTGCAAGCGACATTTTATCATGGTTATTAGAGGAAGGGCAGAGTGTAGTTAAAATTCTTGAATTAAAGGTACCCGTAGAGACGTTTCATGAAACGTCTCTACAGATCGCAATCTAAGCAGTAGCTTCTGCGGGTTCTTCTTCCGCATCGGCTTTGGCTTTAGTGGAAACCTCTTCCAGCTTAATTGTCAGATAACGAATTACTTCTTCACTCAAGCGCATCGCTCTTTCCATCGGAGCAACGACATTACCTTTAGCTTGGTAATTCATTTGCACATAGATACCATCGCGTTGTTTGTTAATTTCGTAGGCTAAACGGTGTTTACCACGCAGTTGAACGTTGATATCTTGAGCGCCTTGATCTCGCAGCATATTCTGATACTTTTCCACAGCCTGATTTACTTGCTCATCTAATAAATCAGGACGCAAAATATACATTGTTTCGTAGCTATTCATAGTTCTCCCCTTTTGGACAACAAGGCCGCTTTTGGCAACAACCTCCAGCAGCAAGGATCTTTCATTTTACCATTGATGACCTAAGCTTGAGCAAGTAGATTTATCTGGGGAATCAATCTAAAATCTAAAATCTACAATAGACATCTCCTTTCAAAGTAGAGACGTTGTATACAACGTCTCTACAAGGGTTCAGTGGTAACGCACTTTTAATTTCTGGAGATGTCTATTGTATCAAGAATTAAGCAACGCTAATTTAATTATAGTTAAAGGTGATGCTAGTTATCGGCGGACTGTTGGCGATCGCCACTGGGATTATACCACTCCTTACCAAAGTATTACATCTTACTTCCCCGCACTTTTTGTAGCACTTCGCACCTTAAAATCAGAATTAGCAGCAGGTTTATCAACCGAACAATTAGAGCAACTTCCGCAACAGGATGCCCAATGGTTAACTAATGGACAATGGGGAGTAATTCAGTTTGTCGAACCCCATCATTAATATATAATTACCAACATTTAATAATCAACTACCCATGAACAAAGACTATTCAATTTTCTCACCTGTACAGAAGTTTATGATAACGTGGCTGCTAGTATTAGCAGCTAGTTGGGCAACTTTAGTCACAATTGGTTATGTCGGCGAATTAGTCAGCGTTTTCTTAACAGCTGCACTGCTGGCATTTTTATTCAACTACCCGGTGAAAGTATTACAAAAATTTTTACCCAGAACTTTAGCCGTAGCATTAGTTTATTTAGCAGCAATTGTCGCGATTACTTTTATCGGTCTTACGGTAGTACCCCCCGTGTTTAATCAAGGAGTACAATTAGTCACTAATTTACCTTCTTTGGTACAATCAGGACGGCAACAATTAGACAATTTTCAAGTTTGGAGCCTCGAGCATAATTTGCCATTTGATGTCCGAATTTTAGCATCTCAATTATTATCTAGAGTCCAAGCTCAAGCCGAAGTAATTGCCAGTAAAGGTTTGGGTTTAGTAGTTGGCACGTTTAACTGGTTTCTCGACTTAATATTCATTCTGGTAATCTCTTTTTATATGCTAATTGATGGCGAAAGAGTTTGGGGAGGAATCACCAGCTTTTTATCACCTATAGTTAGCCAAGTATTGACTGAATCACTCCAAAAAAATCTGCAAAAGTTCATTTCAGGTCAGTTACTTTTAGGCTTATTCATGGCAATAATGTTATCCGTTGCCTTTTGGTTACTAAAAGTACCGTTCTTTCTATTATTTGCCGTTTTTATTGGCTTAATGGAAGTGATTCCTTTTGTAGGTGCAACTTTAGGAATTGGTACAGTAGTAATCATAGTAGCGTTTATTGATTGGTGGTTAGCACTGGAAGTTTTGGGAGTTTCAGTTATTATTCAACAGATTAAAGACAATTTAGTTTCTCCCAGATTAATGGGAGGGTTAACAGGGTTTTCGCCAGTCATTCTTTTCATGGCTTTATTATTAGGAGCTAAATTTGGTGGGTTATTAGGCGTAATTTTAGCAATTCCCTTGACTGGTGTGATTAAAAGTATTGCGGAAATTGTTTTTGATCCAGATTTACCACCGCAAACGGGATCGTTTTTTAATAATCCCTTTGATGACGATCGAGAAAATTTACTTTTAGAGAATACTGCTGTTAAAAAAGATAAGTAACGCAAGTTCTTAGTTATATTCTGTAGGGTGCGTCAGAAATTATAATTTTAGGCAAGTTACAATAATTTTAAGGTTCTGACGCACCCTACAACGTACTTAACGATCGCGATTAACTGGTGATCCGATCGATCTGAAGTTTAGGATTATCAACCAAAATATTTAATCTACAGAAGTTAATCGGGAAAATCAGGAATAAATCTTTAATTGGTGCATAACGCTGTAGAATATCTTCTAGCAAAGCTTTCACCCCAGAAAGGTTAAAATTTCTTAACTCCTGTAAACTGGTAAAATAATTTTTTAGGATTTACGCACTGAGATCCCCCAACCCCCTTCCCAAGGGGGCTATTAAGTTCCCCCCTTGGGAAGGGGGGCTAGTTCAGATCTAGGTTTCAGGCTAAGAGTGCGTAAGTCCAAATTTTTTAGTTTACTTGTTAAAATCGTTTTACCAAGCTGGTAAGTAAAAATCATTGAGCGAAAATACATTGCTTCTTGAAAAAAATAACTGCTTGCGTCATAACTTTTGAGCAACTTAAATGTAATTATTTTTCACAAATTTACAGAATAATTAATACTGCCATGTCAGCCACAATTTCTCTAGTCATAATCACCTACAACCGGGAAGATTATTTAAGTGCTGCTATTGAAAGTGTTTTAGCACAAACTAAGCATGACTTCGAGTTATTAATTTGGGACGATGGTTCTACGGATAATTCTGTAGAGATTGCTCAAAATTATGCCAAAAACGATCGCCGAATCAGAGTAATAGCTGCGGAACATCGCGGAGAAACTCCCGCCAGAAAAGCAGCGATGGCAGAAATTACCGGGACTTATTTCGGGTGGGTAGATAGCGATGATTTGCTAGGACCAACAGCAATTGAAGATACAGCTGCAATACTGGATGCTCATCCAGAAGTAGGTTTTGTTTATACAGATTATATAGATATTTCTAAAACAGGTGAAATTATCGGTTATGGACAGCGTTGCAGTGTTCCCTATTCAAAAGAGCAACTTTTGCTGCAATTCATGACTTTTCATTTTCGATTAATTCGCCGTTCAGCTTTTGAA
Organism: Floridaenema aerugineum BLCC-F46; assembly: GCF_041929345.1. Classification (NCBI taxonomy): domain Bacteria; kingdom Bacillati; phylum Cyanobacteriota; class Cyanophyceae; order Aerosakkonematales; family Aerosakkonemataceae; genus Floridanema; species Floridanema aerugineum. The sequence continues at coordinate 23,312 of NZ_JBHFNQ010000064.1, read as the reverse complement.
TTAGCCGGAGGAATTGACGAAGAAATTCAGTATATTTCCGATTATGATTTGTGTGTAAGGTTATCAGAAGTTGCCGAACTCAAGCATTTAAATAAACCGCTTTATTATTATCGTCATCATCAGGAAAGTATTACTTCTGCCAAGCAATTAGAAGTAATTAATTACTCGCACAAAATCATGAGAAGAGCGCTAGAAAGGCGGGAAATGAGCGATCGCTTTTTCATCGATTTACAAATTCAGCAAATAAATGGACAAATTCAACCCCAATTTACTTTAATAAATAAACCTCAAAAACGCCAGGAAGAATTAACTAATCAACCCTCAAACATCATTCCTTTTAGCAAAAAAATAGAAAAAACTTTTGCCGCCTCATTTCTCCTGTCTTCCCTGACCTTTTTAGGTGGAAATCCCGTATTTGCTCAACCAATCGTTCCCGCTAATGACGGCACAAATACTATAGTTAATCCTCAAGGAAACCGCTTTGACATTACAGGTGGACAAAGGTCGAGCGATGGTGCCAACTTATTTCATACTTTTACTAGATTTGGGTTAGACAACCAACAAATAGCCAACTTTTTATCTCAACCAAACATTCGGAATATTTTAGCTAGAATCAACGGCGGAGAAATTTCTTATATAAACGGTTTAATTCAAGTAACGGGCGGCAACTCCAATCTGTTTTTAATGAATCCTTCAGGAATTGTATTTGGGCAAAATGCTAGATTAAATGTTCCCGCTGCTTTCACCGCAACTACCGCTAATGGAATAGGATTTGGTAATAATTGGTTTAACGCTACAGGTAACAATAATTATGCCTCATTAGTAGGCGATCCTAATGCCTTTGCTTTTACCATGCAACAACCGGGAGCAATTATTAATTCCGGGGATTTAGCCGTAGGATTAGGTCAAGATTTAAACTTATTAGCCGGAACAGTTATTAACACGGGAACTTTAACAGCACCTCAAGGAAATATTACCCTTGCCGCCGTTCCTGGTACTAGTTTAGTCAGACTTTCTCAACCGGGATTTTTGTTGAGTTTAGAAGTTCAACCAATAGGGAATAGTGTAACTCAACCTAATGATTTTAATTTACCAATTGCCAGCCTACCACAAATGTTAACTGGTGGCACAGGCGGAAACGCAACCGGAGTTACTGTTAACCAAGATGGTACAGTAGAATTAACAGGCTCAGGAATTCGCATTCCCACAACCGGAAATACAACTATAGCATCCGGTCAAATAAATGTCGCCGGACAAACAGGCGGTAACATCAATATTTTGGCAAACAAAGTTGGTGTAATTAACGCCAACATTAACGCTTCTGGAACTAATGGCGGTGGCAATATCCGCATTGGTGGAGATTACCAAGGCAAAGGAACATTGCCGAATGCTTCCCTCACCTTCGTCAGTAAAGATGCAACTATTTCTGCTGATAGTTTGATTACCGGAAATGGGGGTAAAGTAATTGTTTGGGCCGATAAAGCAACGAGATTTTATGGCAGCATTACCGCTAAAGGTGGCAGTAATTCCGGCAATGGTGGTTTTGTAGAAGTATCAGGAAAAGACTTTTTAGACTTTCAAGGAAAAGTTAATACCCTGGCAACTAATGGCAATCCAGGAATGCTGTTACTTGACCCAAAGAATATAATAATTCAAGAGGATGAGGAAACTGTTAGTGAATTAAATCAAGTAGACAATTTTACCGACCCAGAGCTAGAACCAACTACTATTAAGGCAGCATTAATTAATGATGCCGCTACTAATGTCACCCTGCAAGCCACCAATGACATTACTTTTGATGCACCCATTAATATTACTGCCAAAGGTGTAGGAATTACAGCCGAAGCTGAAAACGATATTCGAGTTAATAAGGATATTACAACTAACGGAGGAGCAGTAACTCTTAGTGCTAACGTTGATAATAACGTTGGCGGTGAACTAGTTATCACAAATTCCACGATTAAGACAGGCGGAGGCAATTTTACGGGAACTGGCACAGGCTATTTCAGTGATGCAGTTTCTCTTAAAAACAGCACTATTGATGCTCAAGGCGGGAATATTCAGCTGACAGGAACAGGTTACAACATTCAAGGGCCTGGTTATAGTGGCATTTCTTTGTTAAACAGTTCTCTGCAAACTAAAGCTACAGGAAATATTACCCTCAATGGCACTGGTGGAAATGGAGATAGAAACCAAAATCAAAATCGGGGAATTTATTTGGAACAAGCGCTGGTAGAAGTAACTGGAACAGGAACAATCACCCTAACTGGTACTGCCGGGAACGGAACGAATGAAAACGTAGGAATATATTTAAATACCAACTCTAAAGTCATCGCCAACAATGGAAATATTAGCTTCACAGGTATTGGTAATGGAATTGGAGAACGCAATCGTGGCATTGAGCTTCAACAGGGAAGTTTAGTAGAAACTACCGGGACAGGAAGCATCACTCTGGATGGTACTGGTGCAGAAGCAAAAAATGATAATGCTGGGATATTTATAAATCTAAGTGCCAAAATTACCTCAAAGAATGGAGATATTAATCTTACAGGCACAGGCGGTAAAGGAGGAAACAATAATAATGGTGTTTGGCTGAATAACGGTGGCGTAGTTGAAAGCACTGGAACTGGAACAATTAATCTCAATGGCACTGGTGGAAAAGGAATAGATTCCAATGCCGGGGTAAACATTACTGGTGTAAATTCTCTGGTGAATACCAATAATGGCAGTATTAGTATTAAAGGTACTGGTGGAAATGGAACAGGAAATGAAAATAATGGTGTTCGAGTTGTTGAAAGTGGTGTTGTAAAAGCCATTGGAACAGGAAATATTACCATCAATGGCAAAGGCGGAAATGCTGATGGTTTCAATGGTGGGATAATAATTAGTGATGTTGGTTCTAAAGTCAGTTCACAGGATGGAAATATTCAGCTGATAGGTGTTGCTGGCGATGGAAGTGGCAATTCTAACATTGGAATTCGACATCTCAATGGTGCAGTATTAGAAGCAACTGGGACAGGCGGAATAACTATAGATGGTACTGGTGGAAGTGGCATAAATTTCAATGCCGGAATAGTAATTGGCCCAAATGGTGGTGTAAGTCCTAGTATTAGTACAAACAATGGTGATATTAAAGTTTCTGGAAAAGGTGGTAATGGAACTGGGAATTCAAATATAGGCGTTCAATTTGATGGCAATGGTACGTTATTAGAAACAAAGGGAATAGGAACGATAACCTTTAATGGCATTGGTGGTAATGGAACTGATAACAATTACGGAATAGGAATTTTTGATTCTAGTATTATCCGTTCAGCAAATGGTATTAGTTTCATTGGTCAAGGTGGAACTGGAACTGGAACTGGACAAAATGGAATTCGCACTGATAAGGGAGCTTTATTAGAAGTAACTAAAACGGGAGATATTAGCTTAACGGGTACAGGTACTAATAATGCAGCCGGAATTAGTATTAATGACAGTGTTGTTAAATCAACCGCTACAAATATTAGTAAATTTACTTTTACCGCAGATGAAATTGATTTAATTGGTACTACTAAAATTAGTGGCAAGAATATCCTACAATTACAACCGCTTACTACCAGTCTAGGTATTTCTGTTGGTGGCAAAATTGAAGATGCCAGATTGAATCTTAATGATAATGAACTTGCCACTATACAAAATGGGGTTTCGCAAATCATTATTGGCGGGAATGATAGCGCTGGTGCTATTAATGTTGAGGGAAATGTAACTTTTAATGATCCGATAACTTTGCAATCTCCAGTTGGTGCAGGAAATATCAAGAGTACAGGATTTAGTATTGCTGGCAAAGATGATGCTAGTGTAACTTTACTAGGAAATCAAGATATTAATACTGGTAATATTGTTGCACCTAAAGGAATTACTATTACTAGCACTAATGGAGCAATTAACACTCAATTAGGCACTTTAGATGCTACATCTGTTACTGGAAATGGAAGTGCTATTACACTCAACGCCAATGGTAATATCACCGTTGCTCAAGTTTGGTCGTATACTTCTAAAACAGGTGCTAATGGAGGTGACATTACTTTAATTAGTAAAACAGGAGCAATTGATTCTACTGCTGGCGATGTACGTTCTGGTTTTACTAGTGCTGGGGATGGCGGTGCAATTCGCTTTGAAGCACAAGGCAATATTACTACTAAAACTTTATCTGCTGATTCTGATGTTAGTGGCAAAGGCGGCGATATTACCTTAATAAGTTCATTGGGAAAAATTGACACTTCTTTGGGAATTTTGGATGCTGACTCTGCCAATGGCAAGGGTGGTAATGTGACTTTAAAAGCTTTTGGAGATATTACCACAGGTACGATTAATTCCCGTGCGCGAGAAAGTAGTAATGATAGTGGAATTATTAGTATTACTAGCAGTGATGGTGCTATTACTACAACAAAAGGTTCTCTAAATTCTAACTCTGCTTTAGGGAATGGTGGTGCAGTTACACTCAAGGCTAATGGTAACATTACTACTAAAGATATTATTTCTAAAACAGGCGGTGCTGGTAAAGGTGGCGATATTCTTGGCACCAGTAATGCTGGATTAATTGACACTTCGACGGGAATTTTAGATACTAGTTCTGTAGGTGGTATTGCTGGAGATGTTAGCTTAAGCGCACCTAATGGTGTTACAGTTGGGAAAATTAATGCTAATGGCTTATCAAATACCGGAAATATTAGTTTAACCAGCGATAAAATTAGTTCTACGGGAGCAGCAAATTCGATTCAAGGTAAGGGTAATTTACTGCTTCAACCTTTCACAGCTAGCCAAAATTTAGATGTTTCTCCGGTTAATTTTAATGTCTTTGCAGAAGGTTTTGCTGCGATTATTATTGGTGCTGAAAAGGGTAGTGGTGTAGTTAGTATACCAAATGCGATCGCATTTAGCGACCCAGTAACTATTCAATCTCCTAATGGTCAAATTATCGTCAATGGTGCAATTAAGGGAACAGATGACGCTTCCATTACTTTAAGTGGAAAAACTAATTTAAATGCAGATATTACCACTGTCGATCAAGATCTTAACCTTCAAGGTAGCGTTTTATTAGGCAAAAATGTCACTCTCAGCACAGATGTAAAAGCTGGTGGTAATATTTCTGTTGGTGGCACAATTGATGGTAATCAAAAACTCACTTTAGAAACAGGTACGGGAGATATTAATTTAAATGGTGCAGTGGGAAGTTCAATTCCTTTGAATGATTTCATTATTAATAGTGCTAAAAACGTTACTGCCAAATCAATAACCGCAGCAAGCATCACCCAAAAAGCGGGAACTGGAGTAACAACTTTAGCAAATTTAAACACCAATAGCGAAACAGGAATCAACCTCACAGGTAAGAGTTTTGTACTCAATGGTAAAGTCACAACTAGTAACAATGGCGGATTTACGATTAGTAATGCCAGTGCTTTGACTTTAGATGCGGCAATTTTTAAATTAGATGGCGCATTTAAGCAAGTTGGGGAAGGTGCAGTTTCTTTAGCAGGAAAACTGACGACTACCGACGATGAAATCAGTTTCAAAAGTGCGGTAACTCTGCTGGGAGATACTGCTTTAGATACAGGTGCAGGGATTGGCGATATTACTTTTAATAGTGCGGTAGATGGGGAAGCAAATTTAAGTTTAAATGCCGGAATCGGTAAGATAAATTTAGGCGGTGCGCTGGGAAGTAATACGCGAATTGGGAATTTAATTATTGAAAGTGCAACTGATGTTAATGCTAAATCAATAACCGCAGCAAGCATCACCCAAAAAGCGGGAACTGGAGTAACAAGTTTAGGAAATTTGGGCACCAATAGGGAAACAGGAATCAACCTCACAGGTAATAGTTTTGTATTCAATGGTAAAGTCACAACTACTAACAATGGCGGATTTACGATTAGTAATGCCAGTCCTTTGACTTTAAATGCGGAAATTTTTCAATTAGATGGCGCATTTAAACAAGTTGGGGAAGGAGTAGTTTCTTTAGCAGGAAAACTAACAACTACCGACGATGAAATCAGTTTCAAAAGTGCGGTTACTTTGATTGGAGATGCTGCCTTAAATACTGGTACTGGGATTGGCGATATTACTTTTAATAGTGCGGTAGATGGGGGAGCAAATTTAACTTTAAATGCGGGAATTGGGAAGATTAATTTAGGCGGTGCGGTGGGGAGTAATACGCGAATTGGTAATTTAATTATTGAAAGTGCAACTGATGTTAATGCTAAATCAATTACCGCAGCAAGCATCACCCAAACAGCGGGAACTGGAGTGACTAATTTAGGGGTTTTAGATACTAATAGTCCCCAAGGTATTAACTTAAATAGTAATATTATTAATTTAAATGGGGCGATTACTACCACTAATAATGGGGTTTTTACTATTAACAACAGTGGGGCTTTAAACCTGAATTATGTTATTAATTTAGATGGTGCTTTTAATCAAATAGGAACTGGGGAAGTATTTAGTTCGGGAAGTATTACTACTACTAATGATGATATCAGGTTTAATAGTTTTGTAACTTTAATAGGTGAGACAAAATTTAATCCTGGTAAAGGTGCGATCGCCTTCAATTCCGGCTTATTTGCTGGTACTAATTCCCTAACTTTAAGAGCAGGAGAAGTTGTTTTTGGTGGTAAAGTTACGGGTAGCGGTAATTTAATTTTAGAACCAGCAGATGCTAATCAAACGGTGGCGATCGCAGATCCTATTCCTGGCGCGTTTAACCTCTCTGCTAGCACTTTAGCTAACTTAGAAGATGGTTTTAGTTCGATCGTTATTGGACGTATAGATGGAACGGGATTAGTATCAGTTAAAGAAGTGACATTTAACGATCCAATCACCATTCGCACCGTCAGTGGCACAATTAACGTTAATGGCGCAATTATCGGCAAAAATGATGCTTCAATTACTTTAGATGGTGCGCTAATAAATCTAAATGCTAATATTTCCGCAGAAAATCAAAATATTACTTTAGGTAGAGCCATTCAGTTAGGAAATGATATAACCATTAATACAGGTTTGGGAGCAGGTGATATTAATTTTAACGGTTCCTTAGATGGTAATAAACAGCTAAATTTAGTCGCAGGTAGCGGAAACATTCGCTTTAATGCAGTTGTTGGCAAAAACTCACCTTTAAGTAAATTAGATATTAGTAGTGCTAGCAATGTCTTTGTTTCTCAAGGGATCAATACTGTTAGTGAATTATCTATTAATGCACCAGTAATTCTGACAGACAATGCTGTTTTTAGTACGGTAAATGGCAATATTACTTTTGGTAATACGGTAGATAGCGAAGTTGGGAAAGCTAACAATTTAACCTTGTCTGCTGAAACTGATAATGGTAATGCTACCTTTAATGGTGCTGTTGGTAGTAAAGGTCAGGAAATTGGCAATATTTTAATTACTAACGCCAAAGATTTAACAGCAAATTCGACAATTGAAGCACAACAATTACAGTTTAATGCGGGAACAGGTAAGGTTAATTTAAAAGCAAATATTACCACCAGTGGAGCCGGAGTTGAATTAAATACAACTGGTGATATTCGCACTAGTAATATATCTGCAAAAGGCGGAAATATTTCGGCTAATAGTCAAAATGGGATTATTGAAACTGGCAATTTAGATGCTTCTAATGCAGGAATAGGGGGAACTATTACCCTGACTACGCCAAAAGCTGTAACTACCGGAAATTTAACGGCAACGGGAGGAGAAAAAGGCGGTACGGTAACAGTTAAATCTGGCGATCGCATTACCACAGCAAACATCGATGTTAGTGCTACCATTGGTGACGGTGGAAAAGTGTTTATCGACCCTCCAAATGATGTCCAAGTTGGGTATATTAACGCTCAAGGAGGAAGTCAAGGAATTGGTGGGAAAGTTGACATTACAACAGAAAGTTTATTCCGTTCAACCGCGACTTTTATTGATAACAAAGGTGTAAATAGTAGTATTTCTACTGCTGGCGGAACGGGAAATGGTTCGATTATTATTCGTCATGGAGGCGGTTCTTTAAAAATACCTTTTATTGTGGGAGATCCAAGCAAAAACGGAACAGCGGGAGCTTTAACAACGGGAGGAGATACTATTACTTCTACTCAAGCTTTTCCAGGTTCCTATACTTTAGGAAACATTCAAATTATTACTCAAGATTTTCAAGACGATCCTGGTAATCCTGGCGATCGAATAGATACTGAAATTAAACAGGTAATTCAACAACAAGAAAATATTTCTGATTTACCTACAATTCCCGTCACTCAAGTTCCTCCTGTTGCCATCGATCCTATATTAGGAGTAACAGAAGAAAAGTTTAGCGAAGAATTTTCAGCTTATTTAGGTTTGACAGTTACTAATAATATTAAAACTCTGGAAGAAATTCGCGCTCAACTGCGACAGAACCAAGAGGAAACAGGTGTCAGATCGGCGATTTTTTATGTAGTTTTTGGACGAGGAGAACAGGGAACACAAACACTTGTTACCTGTCCTCCCGACCCGGGTACTAGAGTGCAAAATAGTGAATTACAAGCCGAAAATTGCCAAGAAAAAGATAGCGATCGCGTCGAACTCTTCCTGATCACACCAGAAGGCGAACCAGTGCGTTTTCCCATTGGTAATGTTACCAAAGAACAGATTCTTGGCTTGGCTAGACAATTGCAAATGGAAGTAACCGATCGCTCAAAATTAGATACTACCAGTTACTTAGCTCCTGCACAAGAACTCTACAAATTATTGATTGCTCCCATTGAAGGGAAATTACAAGAACGGGGAATTAAAAACTTAATATTTATTCCCGATGCAGGCTTGCGATCGTTACCATTAGCAGCTTTACATGATGGTAAAGGATTTATTGTAGAACGTTACAGTGTTTCCTTAATGCCTAGTTTTAGTTTAACTAATCCCCAATTTTATAACTTGAAAAACTCCACAGTATTAGCAATGGGAGCCTCAACATTTAAAGAACAAGCTCCCTTACCAGCAGTACCAGTAGAATTATCTACAATTGCAAATCAACTGTGGTCAGGAAGAATTTCCTTAAACGAAGCTTTTACCGTAAATAATCTCACCACTCAACGCAATACTGGTAATTTTGAAATCGTTCACCTCGCCACCCACGCCGAATTTAGACCAGGAAATCCCAACAATTCTTACATTCAATTTTGGGATGAAAGATTAGGATTAGATCAAGTAAGAAACGTCAAATGGAATGACCCACCTGTGCAATTATTAGTATTAAGTGCTTGTCGCACAGCTTTAGGCGACAAACAGGTAGAGTTGGGTTTTGCAGGATTAGCAATTCAAGCCGGAGTTCAATCAGCTTTAGCAAGTTTGTGGTACGTATCCGACCAAGGTACATTAGGATTAATGACCGAATTTTATGAACAATTAAAAACTGCTCCCATTCGCGCCGAAGCACTCAGACGCGCTCAAATATCTATGATTAAGGGAGAAGTAATAGTAGATAATAACGAACTAGAAGGTATAGGACCTACAGGAATTTCTTTACCCCCCGAACTGAGACAATCAGGGAAAATAAACTTCTCACACCCCTATTATTGGTCAGGCTTTACTTTGATTGGCAACCCTTGGTAAGTCGGCAAATTGTACTGTAAGAACATATTTTTTGTCTCTTCCTTTAGGAAGAATTGCCAAAAAATCTGCCTTTTGATTCTCCCCATATATATGGTTCTTGCACTACCTTGTTAAAAGACCAAATAGCGAAATAGGTGATAGCTTGTCTACAATCAAGACGGATCTGTTTTACTGATTGATTAGCCTTAAATCAAATTTGGTTCACAGCAAATCAAACAAACTAAGCAGTAGTGCAAGCAATTATAATTAGCCGTGAAAATCCCAAGTAACATTACTACACTCATTGCCGGAATTGTACTGACCCTTGTCAGTCTTTGGTATGGTCAAAATCATAACTTACTGCCAGAAGCGGTGTCAGAAGAAGCACCTTTGGTAGACGGTTTATTTAATATGATGATGACCATTGCTACAGGTTTATTTCTGATAGTTCAAGGTGTATTAATTTACAGCCTGTTCAAATTTCGGAAACGTCCTAATGACCCCACAGATGGGCCGCCAATTCATGGTAATGTACCTTTAGAAATTCTCTGGACAGCAATTCCAGCAGTAATTATTCTCATCGTTGGAGTCTACAGTTTTGAAGTTTATAACTCGATGGGTGGCTTAGATCCAATGGCGGCTCATGGTACTATGGCGCATCATAGCAAGATGCCAGGAGCAGCGATCGCAGCCACATTAAACGACGAAACAGACTCACTCACAACCAACAATCAATTAGCATTAGGTGTTGGTGCTTCTCCAGAAGAACAAGGTCAAAATCCAGACTTAAACATCAACGTCACCGGGTTGCAATTTGCTTGGTTATTTAATTACCCTGATAGTGGTGTTACCGCAGGCGAATTGCACGTTCCTGTAGGTCGGGAAGTCAAACTCAACATTTCTGCAAATGACGTAATTCACGCCTTTTGGGTACCGCAATTTCGCCTAAAACAAGATGCAATTCCCGGTAGAGAAACTCAACTACGATTCACTCCCAAAATCCCAGGTACTTACCCGGTAATTTGTGCCGAACTTTGTGGTTCTTATCATGGTGCAATGAAAACTCAAGTAATCGTAGAAACACCAGAAGAGTTTGATACTTGGATACAATCACAAATCGCTGCTAACCAAGAAAACTTAAATCAAGCAGTAGCAGTAAATCCCGAAAATATGTCAACTTCTGAATTTCTCACTCCCTACGCTCAAGAAATGGGAATTAATTCAGATACTCTGCAACAATTACACACTCATTGACCTATTCAAAAAATAATGTAGAGACGTTTCATGTAATGTAGAGACGTTTCATGAAACGTCTCTACAAGGTTTCTCAGTAACACAATTGTTACTAAACACAAACCAAAAACTGCAATTCTTATGACACAACTTCAGGTAACAGAATCAGCCAATTTAGGTCATACCGCTGAAACTACAACTGGCGGTGATTGGCGGAAATATTTTGGCTTTTCCACAGATCACAAGGTAATTGGCATTCAATACCTAGTGACAACATTTATTTTCTATCTCATCGGTGGAGCATTAGCTTCTGCTGTACGCACCGAATTAGCAACTCCAGATTCCGATTTTGTCAGCCGAGAACTTTACAATAGCTTTTTTACAATCCACGCCACAATTATGATTTTCTTGTGGATTGTTCCGGCGGGTACAGGGGGATTTGGTAACTATTTAATCCCCTTAATGATCGGAGCCAAAGACATGGCATTTCCTAAACTAAATGCTGTGGCTTTTTGGATGATTCCCCCTGGAGGAATTTTACTTTTAAGTAGTTTCTTTGTCGGCGCAGCTGGGTCTGGTTGGACATCTTACCCACCATTGAGTTTAATTAATGGTCAAGCGGGTGAGTTGATTTGGATTCTTAGCGTTCTGGTGTTAGGAACTTCTTCAATTTTAGGAGCGGTAAATTTCCTCGTTACCATTTTAAAAATGCGACTTCCAGGAATGGGATTGCATCAAATGCCGTTATTTTGCTGGTCAATGTTATCAGTTTCGGCATTAGTTATAGTTTCCACTCCAGTATTAGCAGGTGCTTTAATTCTGCTGAGTTTTGATTTGGTAGCAGGAACGGCATTTTTTAACCCCACTGGTGGCGGCGATCCGATCGTTTATCAACACATGTTCTGGTTCTATTCCCACCCAGCAGTTTATATTATGATTCTGCCGATGTTTGGGATGATTTCTGATATTTTGCCAGTTCATGCTCGCAAGCCGATTTTTGGGTATAGAGCGATCGCATACTCCAGTTTAGCAATTAGCTTTTTGGGGTTAATTGTCTGGGCACACCATATGTTTACCAGTGGTACTCCCGCCTGGTTAAGAATGTTTTTCATGATCGCCACAATGGTAATTGCTATCCCCACAGGCATTAAAGTATTCAGTTGGTTAGCCACAATTTGGGGAGGCAAATTAAACCTAAATAGTGCCATGTTATTTGGCATGGGTTTTGTCTCCATGTTTGTCATTGGCGGCTTAAGTGGCATCATGTTAGCCTCCGTACCCGTTGACATTCACGTTCACGATACCTATTTTGTAGTCGCTCACTTGCACTACGTTTTATTCGGTGGTAGCGTGTTCGGACTCTATGCCGGAATATACCATTGGTTCCCCAAAATGACAGGCAGAATGGTCAATGAAACTTGGGGAAGAGTACACTTTGCACTCACACTTATTGGCTTTAATTTGTGCTTTTTACCAATGCACAAACTAGGTTTAGAAGGTATGCCCAGACGGGTAGCAGAATATGACCCCAAATTTGCCACACTTAATTTAATGGCTACTATTGGGGCTTACATTTTGGCAGTTTCCACAATTCCTTTTCTGATAAATGCGATCTGGAGTTGGATGTATGGGCCAAAAGCTTCAGGTAATCCTTGGAAAGCTCTCACTTTGGAATGGATGACAACTTCTCCACCACCAGTAGAAAACTTCCACGAAGAACCAGTTTTATGGTCTGGGCCTTACGATTATGGCATCGATTTTGAAGAAGTGGAAGAAAACAAATCAGTGGAAGAATTACTCGCTGAAGTCAAAGTAGACGTTGGTTAAAAGTTTTGAGTTTTGAGTTTTGAGTTTTGAGTTAAAAATTGCTATTAATTTAAGACTTAAAACTCAAGACTTCAACCTAATTAACAATACCAATGACCAATGACCAATGACTAATGACCAATGACCAATGACCTAATCAGGAAATTATGCAAAGTCCCACAATTGACGAGTCTAAAACTGCTCTAAATTATCATGGTGCAGCCCAGGCAGCAAGTCATCACGAAGCACATCCCGATCATCGAATTTTTGGCATTATTGTATTCCTAGTTGCGGAAGGGATGATCTTTTTAGGTTTGTTTGCTGCCTATTTAACTTTTCGCGCTGTTGCCCCAGTTTGGCCCCCAGAAGGTACTCCAGAAAGAGAGTTATTACTACCAGGAATTAACACCGCAATTCTAATCGCTAGTAGTTTTGTGATTCATAAAGGCGATACTGCGGTAAAAAACAATAATGTGGCAAGTTTGCGAACTTGGTTTCTCATCACTGCCATCATGGGAGTGATTTTCTTAGCAGGTCAAGTTTACGAATATAGTCACTTAGAATTTGGCTTGAAAACTAATCTTTATGCCAGCACTTTTTATGTTTTGACTGGCTTTCACGGAATGCACGTTTGTTTCGGTATTCTGTTAATTTTGGGCGTGCTTTGGCGATCGCTCAAACAAGGACATTACAGTTCGGAAAATCACTTTGGTGTAGAAGCAGCAGAAGTCTATTGGCACTTTGTAGATATTGTTTGGATCGTGCTGTTTTTACTGCTCTATATTCTTTAAAACAAATAAGCTGTGGAGCATTTAAATCACTTATTAACGAGTAGGGTGCGTCAGACGGTAAAGCCTGATATAGAAAGAAAAATATCCCCTTCTGACGCACCCTACAATATGACTTTTAAATGCCTAACAGCTTAGCATTTCGGTAAAAATGCCCCCTGCTGGGGGTTTTTTATCACCTCGTTCCCCGGTTCAACCAGGGAACGAGTATCTGGGAGGTTCTACCTCCATTGCTGCAAGATCTCAGTCTAGGTGCAAGATCTCAGATTTACGTAATCAATATTATTACTTAATTATTTAACTGTTTAGTTAAAACTTTAAATAACAATCAATAAATTTAGCTAATAATATAGACAACTTCTGCATAAGTGCCAAAGGTTAAGACATATAGTTACTTGAATCACAGATGTGTTGGCTTTAAGGTAAATTTTGTAACAACCATTTTTTGCCAATTTTGGCGAATGGGAGCAACCTTGTGGTTTAACTACTGAAATTGTCAGGGAGTGTAAAAGGATAAGCCAGATGAACGATCGAATGGACGATAATTTGTTAGTTCGCAAGAATGTCAAAGACCTCACTTCAGAAGAGAAACAGCGCTTCGTTAATGCAGTTAAAGCTTTAAAAAATCGCCCCTCACCTTACACCGTTTTCAATCCCGAAACAAACACCAATGAAACTGTCCCCAATGCTTATGACTACTACGTAAGATTGCACCAATTGGCAATGGAGGGATTACATTCCCATGATGGGATGAATCATTTGCATGATGGGATGTCTACTGTGGCACCAGTCCATAGTACAGCAAATTACCAATCCTTCGTGTTTTTACCTTGGCACCGGGAATTATTGCGACGGTTTGAAGAGGATTTGCGATCGGTAGATCCCACCGTAACCTTACCTTACTGGGACCCCACCGACTCGGAGAGCACCGCAGCTGTGTTGAGCGACGACTTGATGGGAGGGCCTGGTAATGCTCAAGACGGTTTCTTCGTCAGATCTGGGCCATTTCGGGCAGCACCTTTCTCATTGCGGAACTTATCCCCGGAACAATTAAATCAACAGGGTTTTTGGGCACTTACCTACAGCAGTCCATCTGATTTAAACCAAGATGGACGAGTAGATCCTGAGCGATTTTTGCAACGCAGCAGCAACATTGTACCGAGTCCCAATTCGGTTTTTCCCGGTCAAGCCAACTTCCCCCCCAGAGCAGAAGTCGATCGCGTTCTCAATCTTCCCACCTTTGAGAGGTTTTCTGTAGGGTTGGAAAGTGGTCTTCACAATAACACTCACGTTTGGGTGGGTGGCGAGATGACTCAGGCGACTTCTCCCAACGATCCTTTGTTCTTTTTACATCACGCGAATATCGATCGCTTGTGGACGGAATGGGTGGAAACTAACCAAGACAACACAGGTTTTCGTCCCTTCTCTTCTCAAGTCCCAGGTGCCAGAATCAATGACCCATTGTTCAGTTTTGATGGAGTTACAACAGAACAACTAATTTCCACTGCCGAACTTGGTTATGTATACGACACAAACAAACAAACTAACCAAGGTGGTACAGATGAACAGCCAAGCGATCTGCCGATTATTTCTGCCAATAACACCTCAGTCGTAGAGAGTTTTACTTCCCTAAACTATGAAATCACTCTTTCTCGACCTAGTAACCAAAGAGTTACAGTAGACTACGCTCTTACTTTTGCCAACTCAGATGGTAATAGTTCTTTTGCCACAGTATTTACAGGTAGTCAAAAAGCTCGTGGTTTCGGCTCTTTCCAATTAAATAGAACCGGAGATGCACTAATTTACTCCACAAAAATTTCTGGTTTAGATTTTGGCTCTTTGTTAGGTCAAACACCCCAAACACCGAATACTGATGATGATGTAATTAGTGTTGAGTTTCGCCGGGAAAGATCCTATGGAAATGACGAGGTTGTATTGGATATTTCCAAAGCTGGTCAAGATGCAGACGATTGGCAAGCCATAATTAATCCTGATGGTTCAACAATTATTACTGGTGTTTGGGAAACCACAGATGAAGCCGAAGCATCTATTAGCGATTTTGCTCAATCTTTGCGAAGAGTAACATCAGGAGAAGACACACAATTATATATAAGTGTGCAAACCAAAGGTTCTCCAAAAGGTGAAATTAGCGGTCAAATTTTTGGTGGCAGACCTGATGTAACTACGATTACCAGCAAAGGTCAAGTAGTCTTTGAACCCGGTCAAACTAAACAGTTTGTGAGGTTGAATGTCATCGATGATAGTCAACCAGAATTTGACGAAACTGCCCCAATTTTCCTCACTAATGCTGTCGGAGCAGTTATTGGTAAAGCGCAAGGTTTAGGCACTATCCGCGATAACGATGGCGGCGGTGGTAGTGCTAATCTTCCCATTACTGAAGAGAAGGGAGGTGCGGGAAATGAAACCCTTTCCGGTGATACAGGTAATGATTCTATCTATGGGGAAGATGGAGATGATGTGGTATACGGTGGTGCAGGTAGCGATAATCTCTACGGCGGTCTTGGTAAGGATTTGTTTTACGGCGATCAAGGGGATGATGAGGTTTATGGTAATCAAGGTGAGGATACCCTTTACGGTGGCGAAGGAATTAATATTCTCTACGGCGGTCAAGATGATGATGTAATTTACGCTGGTAGTGACGAAGATGAGCTTTATGGCAACAAAGGTCATGACACTATTTACACCAAAGGTAAAAGCGCTACTTACGGCAACCAAGGGAATGATACTGTCTACGGCGATCGAGAAGGTAACATTATCTATGGTGGCAAAGCCCATGATGATTTGTACGGTAATCAAGGCAATGATAGCCTCAATGGAGATAAGGGTAACGATCGCTTAATTGGGGTTAATCCTAATAATCCTAATCCGGGACGTGGCGAAGTTGATGTTTTAACTGGTGGTTCGGAAGCTGATACTTTTGTCTTAGGAAATCTGATTAGTACTTTCTACAATGACGGCAAAAATACAGATAAAGGGATGAGCGATTATGCTTTAATTGCTGATTTTGATGCTACGCAAGATTCGATCGTCTTGCGCGGTTCAGCAAATACTTACGTCTTAGCTGCTACTCCCGAAGGAATGCCGAAAGGAACAGCTATTTATCAAAAAACTCCGGGTGTGAATGAACTAATTGCGATCGTCGAAAATCTCAACGACTTAAATCTTCAAAGTAGTTACTTCACTTACCTTTAGAATATAGACCCCCGACTTCTTCAAGAAGTCGGGGATCTGAGGAGATCTAGAATTGAACTCCTAAATTTTTTTCTAACAATTCTGTAGCAGCTTTTTGATTTAATGGTTTAGAAAAGAAATAACCTTGTCCATACTCACATCCTAAACTTTTTAATAAAGCTAGTTGCTCAAAAGTTTCTACTCCTTCGGCAGTGACATCCATTCCTAAAGTATGAGCTAAAGTCACAATTAAGCGAACGATTTCTGAATTTTCTCCATCAGAACTCATGCGACTGACGAAAGAGCGATCGATCTTTAAAGTATCGATCGGAAATCGATGTAAATAACTCAAAGATGAATAACCCGTCCCAAAATCATCAATAGCCAAAAGCACTTTATTTTGTTTAATTTGACCTAACAAAGCTGGCACAGATTCAGTATTTTTCATAATAGCACTTTCGGTAATTTCCAGCTTTAAAGTGTTAGGTGCAATCCAAATTTCTCCCAAAACTCCTTCAATTTGTGAAGTCAGACTAGCTTGTTCTAATTGAATACCGGAAAGATTAACACTCATCGTTAAACTGCGCTGAAATTGTCGTTGCCAAATTCGCAACTGTTGACAAGCTGTTCTTAGCGTCCATAGTCCGATCGGAATAATTAATCTACTTTCTTCTGCAATTGGAATAAACTCAGCAGGTGAAACTAATCCTCTAGTTGGATGATTCCACCGAATTAGAGCTTCAAAACCTCTGATTTCATCAGTTTTTAAGCAGACAATTGGTTGATAATATAATTCAAATTCTTGAGCTTCATTATTGCATTTGGAAATCAGCGCGATCGCCTTTCTCAAATCACTATCCAACTGCAAACGAGACAAAGCGCTAGTATACATACTTGTCTCGAATACCACCGGAGTCCTACCACCTTTTGCTCCGTGCATCGCCGTATCTGCTGCTCGCAAAAAGTCTTCTGGACGTTGATAATCAGGTAAATCACACAACTCTTTACTAATCGCAATCCCAATACTAGCACTAGAAAATATTTCATGCCCATCCAAATTGAACGGCAAACTTAATTGTTGATAAATCCGATTAGCTATTTCCTTGGCAATCTTAGCATCCGAAATATCTTCTAATAAAATTACAAACTCATCTCTACCTAAATAAGCAACTTTATCAGTTGGGCGCAAACAATTTTCTAACTGTCGCGCCGTAGCAATTAGCAGTTGATCTGCTATTAAATGCCCTAAGCTAGATTTGACAATTTCAAAGCGTTCTAAATTGAGAAAAAGCACAGCGAAATTTGGACTTTGCGATCGGGTAATCTCCTGAGAATCTTTAGTTTCTCGCTGTAAAATCTTGCCCAAATGTTCTAAAAACCAAGCTCTATTCGGTAGTGCAGTCAACGCATCATAAAAAGCATAACGCAATCTTTCTTCCTGCGCTTTTCTTAACTCCGTGATATCTTGCACCATGAACAAATGACCATAAATTGTGCCATCAGTTTCTTGCAGTGGAGTATTTCGCCATTCACAAATAATAATTTTTCCTGATTTGGTAAGATTTTCATTAATGCTATGAGCAGTCATATCTCCTTGACTTAGCCGCAACAAAACTATGCCAAAGTTAGTTTTAGCTGATTCAGGAACAATGGTAAAAATATGTCTTCCCAGAATTTCTTCTTTAGTAAAACCAAAAATCGTTTCCGCAGCCGGATTCCAATCTAAGAAATGAAAATCAGGATCGGTAAGAATAAATCCGATCGGCATTCGCTCAATTTGTAATTGTCGTAATTTTTGCAATCTTTGAGTTTGTTCGTAAAGTTCAGTGTTGACGATCGCCATTGCACAACGCTCAGCTGTAATTTCTAAAAGGTGTAGTTCTCGTTCATTATACGGATGAATCTGGCACCAACCCAAATGAATAACACCTATACAGGTACCGTTGCGTTTGAGTGGTACACCCAACATTGTCTGAATTCCCTGCTCTAGAATAAATGTCAAGGAAGTTGCATTTAATACTTCTATAGTAGGTTCATTTATTGTATCTTTAACATATAGTGGTTCCATAATTTTAGCAATAGTACCTGCAAATCCTTCGCCTACAGGCACTTCATAATAAATACTAATTTCAGGATTTACTCCTACTCCATTTGTGTAGCGCAAATAACCGTTATCTTTTAATAAAATTACTGCTGTATCTGCTGATAAAACTTCAACTATTTGCTGTAATAATGTATCTAGTAGTTGTTTTAAATCTATAGTATTGGGAACATTTGCTGTCGCTTCAGCCAGTGCTGCTAAATCTTCAATATCTTTTTTCAATTGTTCTAATAGTTGGCTTTTTTCCGACTCTACCTGTTTATAATCAGTGATATCTTTAGCAATAGAAACTAATCCTAAACTTTGAATTTCAGAATTATGGTAAACACTTTTACTTACTATAAAAGTTCGGGATACAGGTTGATTGCTTTTATCTAAAATAGTAGTAACCTGCTCATAAGTTACTGTTTCTCCTGTGGATAATACTAGGCGATCGCTCTCCCTAATTTGTTGCGCCACCTCTCGCGAAAACAATTCCCAATCATAAGCATTTAACACTTGATTAACAGATTTTCCCAAGAACCTAGCCCCTGGTTCATTAGTCATTAAATATCTTCCCTGATGATTTTTTACAAATACCGCATCACTCATCCCTTCAATCACAGCCATCAATATAGTACTACTATCTTCTGGTAATTCTTCTTCACCTTCTGTCAAATTTTGATTATTACTTATTTCTTGAACTGTGACTTGATAATACAGTAATTTTCCTAAACTATCTCGCACAGCACAAGCATTTTCAACTACACAAATAATGCTCCTATCCCGGCGATAAATTTCAAACACTTCCCCATAAACAACACCATTTATATACAATCTATTGAGAAAAAATTCCCGTTTTTGATAGTCAACATCTAACTCTTTCCAATTACAGTTAGCAATTACTTCTTCAGGATGATTATACCCATAAATCTCTGCTAAAGCCCGATTAGCATTAATATAAATTCCTGAAGGCAATACTTGATAAATTCCTTCAACCGTATGATTAAATAAGTTATAGTACTCTTGTTTAGTTTGTTGTAATTGTCGCTGTACACGACCAATTGAGTAGTAAAGTAACCAAGCGGTAAAAAATACAAAAGTCCAATCTGCGATTATGTGTAAGTATCTCAAAGTCAAACTGTTTTTGGCTAGCAAATTAAACAATTGTGAAGTCAACAAGAACCACAAAGTTGACAAAAATGAATAAATGAAGATTAATTTGCTAACTTTTAGGGAGATCCCTTTAAGATTTATTCTTAGTATCATAAGTAACGATCGGAATTACAAAAAAAGGTGGTTGCTTTGCTATAATTGAACTTGTCTTTAGTAAAATGGTAGATAATATGCCTATAGCTATATTACTTATAGTATTAATCATTAGTGGTGCTTTTTGCACTCAGGTTTTAATATTCATTCCTTTAAGCCTCCCAGATCTATTCCATATTCCCACTTGGTTCCTGTTAACATTTACTCTGATTTTTCTTTCATGGTTCCTAGCTGAATGATATATGAATATACTGGTTATAGCAGTTAAATTTAACTTTAGGTGTGAATTTGGCTAAGTCTAAGTAATGTATGGTATTAACTAGTTTTGCCAAAATTTATAAATTTTTATAAATTTTGCTAATCTGTATTGTATAAAACCACACTATAGCAATTCTCAGGCGCATGAACTACAGAGTTAAGACTTATGCTCCAAACCCAATTTCTTAAGGTAATTTCTTGATCTGGGCGTTTGGGTAAGAACGAGAAACCGGGTTTTTTGAGTTATGGGGCATAAGTCCTAAGAGTCTCTGGTTTTCGGGAAGTCTTAACAGAAAATAACACTTAGGTCTGCCTCACAAGGCAAGAAAAACGCTATACAACCTTGCTGTGTAACAAGAGTATTTAAATTTTCCCAAGCTTTTTATCAAGCAATCGTAAAATTTACTCCTCATCAGGTGCAATAGGTAAAATTAATGCTAAATATTAGTTTAATACTATAAGAAAGGCAGAAGGCTCTAGAGCAGAAGAGTTTGATTAGCTTTTCTGTCCAGCTATTTACCTGTTTTCAACTGATTGGTTATTTCTGCCGCACTGCACTAGTAATTCCGGTGGGGTGTTCTGCAATGGCTTTCTGGTAAAGATGTATCCAAATTCGCTGATTAAGAGTTGCTAACTATGCTACAATTGAACGTTTATCAACCTCCTGAACCAAAAACACAAGTCGTTCCTGATACAAGAACTTTGGTAAATATTGCTCAACATCTGGAAGAATTGGAAAAATCCGATCGCTCTTTACACAACTTGATCGGCATGGAAATTTGGTCTATTACCAAAACGATGGACGATTTATACCCCGGTTTTTGGCACAAATTTATGCTCAATCGTCGCCAATCAATGAAACAATTCATGCAGCAAAAGCAACGCTCAGATAATCATTGAAGGCAGAAAGCAGCTTAAGAAAAAATAAATATCCTTGAGTTCGGTAAAACTGCGGAGATTTTGATAAATGTGAAACTTCAATTTTCTGCGATCGGAACTCCCTGTATCAACTAGCGCACAATTAATTTACTAAAAATTTATATAAAGTCGCATTTTTATAAAATTTTTCACAAGTACCCTCCGTACTATTCCCTATTAAACCGATTATAGAGAATAATAACTAAAGGAACCTACTTAATAACCTATATTGTGTTAATTTTCCCCAAGAAAAAAGTACATAAAGGTCTAAAGAGTAGTTATTCTGGAGCTTTTTAGCGAAATATCCTTTATAAACCCAAAAATTAACGGATTACTCATAAAAGTCAAAAATCGCCAGCAATGCAGGCGATCGCGGCTTGTCATGAGTATCTGTTAATTCCCTAGACTTGGTACCTCTGGTAACAGGCGTGCAACAGAAACCTGGAACATTTTCATGTCTGTAGCTCAAATCTAATTCTGTTGCCGGAGTCTAATTCAACTTTCTGAAATATTTTGGAGTTATTTCTATGACGACTACCCTGACAAACACTGGTTGGACTGGACTTGCAAATGGTTTGTGGAGTGACGGAGCTAACACCGTTGTCGATGCGAATGGGGGCTTTATTGTCAACACTGGAACTGTCGCAGATACTAAGTCTGGCGGTGACTCCCTCCAAGGAAGTGGTGGGTCTATCGGACTCAACATTTTTACGGGTGCCACCCTCCAGAAAATAGGTCTCGGACGGTTGGGCGTGATTGGTGTCGGTGCAGATAGTGGGATCAATAACGATGGTACCTTCCAAACTAGCGATGGCAATGATTCCTTTTCGGGAAGTGGTGGGAAATTTGGTATTAAAACTGGATCTGGTTCCATCATCAACTTAGGAAATGGCGCGAATACCATCTCTGGCACCAGCACTGCAACTGGAACTATATCTTACGGGATACTTAACGTTGGTACGATCGAAACTGGCGCTGGCATCGACACCATCACTGGTATAAGTGGATATATCGGCATCAATAACGCTCGTGGTGCCATCATCAGAACTGGTGGTACTGAATTGGGAGGAGACACCATCAGGGGTACAGGTAGTTTTATTGGCCTCAATAATGAAGGTACGATGGAAACGGGCAATGGCAATGACAGAATAACTGGCGATGGCAATGGCATCAGAAATGCTGGTAATATTGCTATTATCCGAACCGGAAATGGTAACGACACCATCACTGGCAGTGTAACGGGCAGTGGGTTCTACGGAATCATCAACGACGGGGAAGCCAAAATCGAGGCTGGCGACGGTATTATGAAAATAACCGGAAGCGGATCTGTTGATGGCATCCTGAACCAATTTGGCAGCACCATCCAAGTCGGAACTGGTACTAACACAATTTCTGGAACGGGCGGTAACAGCGGTATCAACAACCGATTTTCCAACATCCTCACTGGCGCTGGCGTTGATACCATCACTGGCACTGCTACTGGCACTGCGGGTGTTGGCATCCGTAACGAGTTCGTTAGCACCATCCAAACTGGCGATGGCACAGACGTTCTGACTGGCAGAGGAACCGTTGGCATCTATAACGATGGCGTTATCAATCTCGGTAATGGTAACAATACGGTCGCTGCTTTGACAGCCGCTGGGACAGTAGGAACCTTTACTGGCACGGGTAGTATCATTTTCGGCACTGACCAAGACCGTCTCCGGGGTTTTGGCACTGGCAATTTCTCTGGTGGAGGCGGTACAGACATCGTGGAATTACCAACAGGAAGTTATACCGTTGGTTCTGCAACTGTTAATGCTAATACATTTGTGACATTTACATCTGGCGGTATCACCATGAACGTCACCGAGTTTGAAACTTTAAGAATTGGTAGCAAATCATTTAACATCGCCAATCTAATCCCTAATACCGTTGTTACGGGTTAGTCAGGTGATTTCACGAATACCAAATCCGGGTGAGCTATCCCCTTGGTGTATCAAAAGGCGATCGAAATCCCCAGTACACAAACTCTCGTCCCTCTGGACTAAAGAATAGCAGGAGTATTCGAGCCGGATTTGGTAGCAGATAGTAACTTTTTAGATCTACTGAGTTAATAACACAAAAAACCTGCTTTTGCAGGCTTTTTTTTCCCCAAATTTCAGACTCAGGTACGTTGTTGCGCTTTAGCGCTCTTATTTAGCGCTAAA